>DAHWUG010000009.1 GCA_027334715.1 Nanobdellota archaeon | reverse complement strand
AAAAACCAACTTTTTCTCAATAAAACATGGCAAAGGCAAAACCAAATGAGAAATCAAGGGCAAAAGCAAAGGAGCCAGTAGCATCACAAAAAGGATTTTACCATTATATAAAGCAGGCCTGGAAAAAGCCTGACAAAAAAACATTAAGGGAAAGAATGATACAATGGAGAAGTTCTCCTGTTTTCACAAAAGTTGAAAAGCCCCTTAGACTGGACAGGGCACGCTCGCTTGGGTATAAGGCAAAGAAAGGGTTTGTTGTTGTCCGTGTCCGCGTAATGCGCGGAGGCCATAAAAGGTCAAGGCCAAACAAAGGCAGGACAGGAAAAAGGCTTCACACAAGGAAGAATCTCCAGATGAATTACCAGTGGATTGCAGAGCAAAGGGCTGCAAAAAAATTCACGAACTTGCAGGTACTTAATTCATACAAGATAGGAAAGGACGGGATTTATTATTTCTATGAAGTAATCATGTTAGACCCTGAAAGGCCTGAAATCAGGAATGACAGAAACTTTTCCTGGATTGCCAAGAGGGAAAACAGAAGCCGCGTTTTCCATGGCATGACCAGCGCAGGAAAGAAATCGCGCGGGTTGTAGGCAT
>DAHWUG010000008.1 GCA_027334715.1 Nanobdellota archaeon | reverse complement strand
AAACAATTGTATCCTATCTTTTACCATATTATTTATTGTGTTTATGTGTTTAAATACTTAACTGTCTATTTTCCCATTTCTAATTTTGCCCTTTCTATCCTGAATATTTTTAATCTGCTTTCTTCATACTGCTGAATCCACTTTGGTGCATTTTTTATAATTTCTAATCCTGTTTTTCTTATTTCCCTTACTAAAGCAAGAACACCAAGAACTATTGCTATAATTATTGAGGAATTAACCAAGAATCCAGAAATAGTCTGTGCTATTGCGGTCTGAATTGTTTCAGTAAGAGTCATTCTCCCTCTATATACTTTTTAGCTTTGTAGGAATTTTCAAGATAATGCAGGAATGTCTTGTACAAAATTGTAGTGTAATATTCTCCAAGTTCTGATGCAAGTTGAGGAGTAACTGTTGCAAGGGCAAAGTCAAGGCATTCGGCAACTCTTTCATCTCCTAGATTTTTCCAATAAAATTCAACACAGGGGTCAATTAGTGTTTCTATGCTCATTTTTCCCCCTTTATTTGTATTTCGCTGAAACCCATCCTTCTTATTAGTTCTATGTGAGTTAGGACTAAATTTATTAAAAGGACAATCCTCCCTTTAAGATTTAATTTTCCGTCTTTTGGTTTGGCATTATCATAAGACTGCCTTATCTTTAT
>DAHWUG010000007.1 GCA_027334715.1 Nanobdellota archaeon | reverse complement strand
CCATTTCTTTCTTTCCTTCTAAATCAAATCAGGAAAACCTTTCTTGCTTATTTCATCGTCAATATGACTCAAAATGATTTCGAAGTTTTTCATTCGAAACCACATTTCACATAAAGTGAATATGATCTGTGATTAATTTGGGAAATATCTTATACTTTTAGCTTCCCAAACTTCTTGAGCTGTGATTGCCTCAAGTTCTAATGTTCTGAGCTTTGCTCTTCTAAGAGTTTCTGCTCTAGCTTCTTTCTCGTCGTAATTTCTTTGTCTTTCTATTTGTAATCTATATGTTTCTGTCATTTTCTTGTTTCTATCCTTCCAATTTTTTTATTGGAATTCATGTTTTATTTGTGTTAACTAATTTGTTACAGAAAGCAATACCGAATTATCTCGCAACTCCGCTCGTTATAGTTGGCTCCGCGCCTTGCGAAATTGCTCGAATGGACCTGCCGGGAATCGAACCCGGAACTCCTCGGTGCAAACGAGGTATTCTAACCATTGGACTACAGGCCCTTAAAATATTTGAGCCCGAGTTGATTTAAAAGTTTATTGATTTTTTTTGCTTTAAATCATAATATGCTGCTATACAAATAGCCAATGCGCATCCCGCAGCAATACCATCCAAGACATAACTTCCATTTTTTGTTATGTAGGAAATTGTTGCACCAATAGCATCTCCTGCTACTATCGCGCCATAAGCCATGTATTCCAGCTTACCTATTTTTTCCATTCGTTTTAATCATCTATTCTATTCTTAAACATTTCTTTTCTGCAACTAGATGAGTAG
>DAHWUG010000006.1 GCA_027334715.1 Nanobdellota archaeon | reverse complement strand
GAATCTGTGAACATTGAAACAGAGAAAAAGCTTGGCGCTCAGGAAGCCAGGGAGCTGTTACGAAAGGCTCCGGGCGTGAAGGTTCTGGATGATCCGTCAAGGAATGAATACCCGTTGACCGCATTGGCCGCAGGTGAGGATTTTACGCTGGTGGGTCGAATTCGGGACGACGAGTCTATAGACAAGGGCCTAAACATATGGGTTGTGTCTGACAATATTCTCAAGGGCGCAGCCTTGAACGCAGTACAAATTGCCGAAATTCTGATCAGTAAGTATCTGTAATCCATAGCGAAAGGAAATGTTTATGAAATCGCTACGTGAAGCAGTCATCGTGAGTGCTACCCGCACTCCTTTAGGATCTTTCAACGGCGCCTTGAGCAACATAGGCGCAACCAGACTAGGGGGCCTTGTTATTGAAGAAGCGGTGAAACGGGCTGGAATTGACAAGGCTGAAGTTGACGAAGCGATCATGGGACAAGTCTTGCCTTGTGGATATGGTCAAAACCCGGCCAGACAGGCGGCCCTTCAAGGAGGGCTTCCTTATGAGACTCAATGCTTTACTATAAATAAGGTATGCGGGTCGGGGCTCAAAGCAATTATGCTGGGGGCACAAGCGATTCAACTTGGGGATGCTGATATTGTGGTGGCAGGTGGTATGGAGAACATGAGTTCCGCTCCATACTATCTTGAGAAAGCCAGGTTTGGCTACAGAATGAATAATGGTGTTTTGTTAGATCACATGGTTCATGACGGCCTTTGGGATATAGTCAATGATTTCCACATGGGTATAAGCAATGACCTGTGCAGTGAGAAATATATGGTGTCACGTGAAGATCAGGATAGGTACGCTGCTTCAAGTTATGAGCGCTGTCT
>DAHWUG010000005.1 GCA_027334715.1 Nanobdellota archaeon | reverse complement strand
TTCTGGTCTCAAAAACAACATCTGGTTGAGTTATGATTCTTCCCCTGTCTAAAAGAGTTGGTTCAATCAATACTGAAATTGTGTTTTCAATTCCAAGTTTTCCCGCGCTTGATGCAATTTTTTCAAGAGCCCTTTTATGATGATTGTTATCTCTTTTCATGTCATCTCTTTTTTAATCAGAATTAATAAAAATAAAAATTTAGAGTATAAAAAGGAGATTACTGCAAAAAGGAGCACAATAATCTTAATAAACCATTTTTTCTTGTGCTATTTTATTCCCAATTTCTCAAGCTTATTCTGGACGTGGTTGAAAAGCGTTGTTGAGATTATTGCTTTATGATTTCCATCATAAGTCTGGTTGTTAAATTTTATTTTTCCTATATATGTAAAATTCTTAAGTATCTTTTTAAGCCCATTTACAGAAAGCTTGTGTTTTTCAGCAATTTTTCTCAGGCTAATATTACTTTCTAGAAATTCCTCAAAAATTTCCTGGATTTCTAAATAGTTTTCGGCAGGAAAAAGCTTTTTGTTTTCAATTTTATAGCCAAATGGGGCTCTTGACATCAGATTGCCTCTTGTTGCACTTTTAATCATGGATTTTTTCTGGTTTTCTTTGGCGGTCTTTAATTTCTCAATATCTTTCCTTAGAATTTCATTTTCCTGTCTAAGTTTTTCTAGTTCATTCATTGTTTTTAAAGCACAGTTAAGTTTATAAAAACTACAGATTTTATTAATTTAATAGATTAGCAGGAGGATAAGTTGAGCAAGAGAATTTATGTTGGAAATCTGCCGTGGAACGTAACCTACGATAAACTTAAGGCTCTTTTTACTTCTTTTGGAGAAATTGAACAGGCAATTGTTATAGCAAACAGAGAAACTGGAAGGTCAAGGGGCTTTGGATTTGTCACATTCTTGGAAGATGAATCTGCAGATAAGGCAATAAAAGAGATGAACAATAAGGAAGTTGAAGGAAGGGCTCTTGTTGTAAAGGAAGCAACTCCCATAGGGAAGAAATCTGAAGAAATCGGGGAAATAAGAGAAACCGTTGAAGAAATGCCTGAAGAAAGACTTAAAAAAGGCAGGAAAAGAAAAGAGAAAAAAGAAGAAAAGCTAGATGAAGATTCATTTACAGAAGAATAATCATTTTTTGTTTTTTTTCTTCATTAATTCTTTTTGGTTTATGAAAATTATTACAACAGGGGGAATGAGAAAAAGCCAGCTTATCAAGAAAGATAATACTACAGATATCAGGGCCAATACAGATAGCAAGACAACCTTAAAATTCATGTTAGTTAAGAAGGTAAATGTATTTATCTAAGTTTATTTTCCCTTTTTCAATAATAATTCCCTCTTTTTTAAGCATTTGAATTTTCTTTTTTGTACCAGAAGCAAATCCACCAATGTTTCCATCATTTTTCACAACTCTATGGCAAGGAACCTTAGGGGCATATGGATTTCTATTCATGGCATTTCCAACAGCTCTATAAGCTTTGCTGCGCAGTGCTTTTGCTATTTCTTTGTATGTTGTAACTTTTCCCATTGGAACTTTTTTCAGGATTTTATAGCAGCGTTCGTTGAAATTCATTTCAGCCATTTTTTAAGGATTCTTATTGTTTGTTCTGTATTCTTGAAAAGGATTGTTTTCATGCCCATTCTCTTTGCAGGGGCTATATTCCATTTTTGGTTGTCAATAAGAATAACTTCTTTAGGATTTAAGCTTAATTTCTTCAGCGTAAGTTTGTAAATCTTTGGATCTGGCTTTCTCATACTGACATCACAGGATATTACAACTTTATTGAATATTTTGTAAAAAATTGGAAGAATGAGGGCTTTTTTTGAAAGAAGCCATTGATCTGATAGGATGGCAGTCTTATACCCTTTTTTCTTAAGAATTGAAACAAATGATAGGAGTTTTTTATTGATCTTATAATTTTTCCTATAAGCAATCATATACAGTTTCGTAAGTCTTTTTGGTGTAATTTTCAGGTTCATGGACATTGATTTTATTGCTTTTTCTTCTTGTATTTTTCCTTCAATAGAGCTTGCATAAGAAGTATCAATTGAATCAAAATATTGATCAAGACTTATTCCCAACTCTTTTGCAATAAAACTGTGAACATGGGGATGATTAAATTTAGGGTTAGGCAACTGGAGAACTCCCCCAACATCAAATATTATCCCTTTAAGTTTTTGTTTCATGGTTATTTAAAATAAGTTTAACTTAAAAATCTTTATTCAAATTTCACTGAAATGCACCAAGACTGGCTGTAAATGGATTTCAAGAGAGACTCTATATTTTTTTTCTTTCCCTCTATTACATATGTAAAGATGACTGTTCGGTCTTTTTTGTTAAGGTGTGTATTGTAAAGGTAAAACTCTGTTGTATACTTGCCTAAAATATTCATTATCTTGTTTTTAGGAACAAGTCCGCGTGTTTGTATGATCATCTTTCTCCTGTAAGAATTTATTGCGTATTTATCCAAATACTTGTCAAAAATAGCTACAATCCAGACCATAACATATATTATCACTGAGCTGAAATATTCTCCAATTCCAACTGCAAGACCAAATATTGCAAAAAACCAGATGCTTGCCGCTGTTGTAAATCCAAAAACTTTGTCGGATTCTTTTATCATTGCACCTGCACCAAGGAAGCCGATTCCAGTGACAATCGCCCCCAAAAGTCCTATGCTATATTCAAACTGAAGATCAACAGCAATCAGGGCAAGAGCACATGAACCAACTGAAATAAGAGTAAATGTGCCAAATCCAACTGGCTTGTGGCTTTTTTGCCTGTTCAAGCCATATACAAGTGAAGCTATGAAAACTATCAAAAATCTTATCATAACTACTGTCTGGTCCATGAACGAAAATAGTTAAATTAGTTTATAAAATTATTTTTAGCTGATTAAGTGACTAATTTAAGAAAATTTAGATTTTACTTTCACTAAATTTAAATACCCCCTCTTTTTAATGACCCGATGAATAAACTCTTGGTGATAGGAATCTTAGCTATTTTGGCTTTGGCTGCAGTTATTGTGATTGCTACAAGGTCAAGTAATACAGGGAATAGTGTTGCAAACTCAAATATTCCTAGCCCAACAAATTCTGCAGGCAATAACTCTTCAACAGTTATAAAATTTTCAGATAGTCCCTTTTTTCAGTATTCTTACTTAATTTCAGGGAATAGCTTAAGCCCTAATGCACAACAGGTACTTGCAGGTTTTGATTTAAAGGCAATTCAAAATTCAGATGGAACAAGAACCTACACTCTTACTGCATTAAAGCCAGGATATGTTAACCAAACATACACTTTACAGCCAGGACAAAATCTTTACTTTATTGAGAGATCGATGGGTGATGATGACACAACCGGAAACATAGACTATAACCTAGGTGATGACATGGCGGTTGTTGTTGATTCAAATGGAAATATAGTTCAATAGAAAAAATGAAAAATGAAGCAATAAGGCATTACCTAACAGTATACGCATCTGCTTTTATTTTCATTGTTTTTGGATTGTGGGAGATAATAAATCCCATTTATTGGTCTGGATTTGTGCCATCTTTCATTTCAAAATTCTTCAGCAATATTGGATTGCTTGTTCAGATTCACGGGATTATTTTAACATTAATAGGAATATGTTTTGTTTTTGGATTTAAAAGAAAAGTAGCCTCTGTTTTTGGAACATTAATAATGCTGGATATTGTTTTTTCATTGTTTATTGAATCTGGTTTCAGTGATCTGCTTGTAAGAGACTTGGTCATAACAATTTTAATTGCGTCTATTTTTTTCGATGATTATAAAAAGAGTAACAAAATTTAAATAATTGATTTATTAATGATTATAATGAAAAAGAATATGAGATGGAAGATGTTAATTATTGCAATTCTTCTTATAGCAGTGGGGGTAATTCTGTTTTTGGGCAATTCAGGCAACAATATTGTAAATAATCCGAATTCAAATACAGCTGAAACAAGAGGTGTAGTTTACAATGTTACAATAAGGGGAATGGCATTCAGCCCGACTCCCCTGTCAATAAATGTGGGAGACACGGTTGTATGGACAAATTATGATGAAGTTTCTCATACAGTCACATCTGATACAGGACTTGAGCTTCAGTCAGGATATTTAGCTACCGGAAAAACATATTCACACACTTTCACAGCTTCTGGAACTTATACCTATCACTGTAGCGTACATCCTTACATGAAAGGGACTATCATTGTAAGATAAAAGATATTTTTATTTGACATGCCAAAAAAGAATAAATTAAATCACAACAGAGATGGTTCTGGGCTGGCTATACCCGCCGGATTGTTTATTGGAATGGGTATTGGTTTCTGGACAAATGACCTTGTTCCATGGATATTCATAGGTTTGGGTGGTGGATTTCTTGGAATGCTTCTTGCGCATCTTATAAAAAACAAATAAGAAAGAAAAGAAATAGTTAAGTACTCTCTTTCCCTAAATAAAAAATTGAAAATGGGGCTTGATAGTCTTTTAAGGAATATAAGTGTTAATCACATTGAAAATTTCTACGGGGCAAGTATGGATGCTGCGCAGAGAGAAGGAGTAATAAAAACTGCAAAAGGGATGATTAATCAACAGGAAGCAGACAGTTTAGGAATAGATTATGATACCTTGCTTAAGATGAAGATTGTAGAGGTATATCAGCAAATAACAATGGATGTAGACTGATTTTTAAAAAATAAAAAAGGGAAAGCAGTGAAAATAAAAGAAAAAAAATAAATTTTTAGTCACTGCTGAAGAATCCTCTGTGCATGTACCAAAGCCCTTTCTTTTCCCCTTTTCCGTTTACAAGTGCATGAGCTATGCCCTTTAGGTTTCCTTTGGCCTCAACTCCGGATGTGGAACTAACCTTATTATTTTCTGTTGCCAGGGTGATCTGATATGTCTGCCCTGAACTAAGGCTAAGTGTTCCTGACCAAACACTGAATCCTACAATAGACAATTGCTGATTCAAATTCAATGTTCCTGTGACATTCCTTTTGTGATTAACAACATCAAAAGTCATTGAGCTATTTGTCTCTGAAGTAAGGTTCAAATTGTAAGTTGTTGGGCCTATTTTCAAGGCGCCTAAAACAACTGTTTTAGACATTGCTGCATTTGTCTGATTTTTTGTATTTGCAAAGGTTTTCTGAACCCAGAAGATATTAGCAAAATAGCCTGTGCTATTTGTACTGTTTGTTGTGCTGCTTATAACCCAACCTCTTCCAAGGCTTACCTGCGCAAAGGTTGTCTCCCTTGCATTTGCAGGCACAGAATGATCAATGTCGCTGCTTGCATTCATGATACTTGTCGAGTTAAAGTCCTCATTGTCTTTGCTATTGAAATCTTCGACTGATGCAACATGGCTATTTGTCTGCACATTTGCATATGCATTGATTCCTGAAAGATGCCCTGCACTTATATCTTCATTTGTGTTTGTATTAACTCCTGAATTTACATGTCCGAGCCCATTGTCATCAGCAACTGCAAAACCTGCAATTGCAACTATTATAAATCCCATCAGGGCCAGAGATGCAATAGCTTTTTGTTTTTGTTTCATTTTTTTATACCTCCTTTCAGCTGTATAAGTTTTCATAATCATCAGGGTATAATTATGTCAGGCGGAACAAAAGTGGAACAATCCTGGAACAATCAGAAAAAGGCTGGAACAAAATTTTAATTGGCAAGTTCGACGAACTTGTTCTTTCCTTCGCCTGTTTTTTTGACAAGACCTTTTTTTTCTAGTTCTTGTACATGCCTTGAGAAAGATGCTTTTGGTATTTCTGTAAGCTTTCTAAGATAAGACATTTTTATTTTTTTATGCATTTCGAGATTTTCTAAGATTATTTTCTCTCTCTGATTCAAAACCTGTTTGATTATGTGCATTTTTTCTTCTTTTGCTTTTTCCGTAATTTTGTTTTTTAATTCTCTAGATGATATTTTTTTGTAAATTATTCTTGGCCTAAAAAATTTTCTTATTACTGTCTTATAATTATAAGAAACAATAAAAAGAGCTATCAACAAGAGTATTACAATTATTAAAACAGGACTTGTGGCTGAATCTGAGATTGTATAATCTATTGAATCGCCATTTGTAAAATAAACAGAAATCCTTCCATTTTCCAGGAAAATCTCACCTTTGTTAAGGTTTTGGATTCTTGAATTGTCAGGAAGGGTTACTTTCATGTTAGCACCTTGAAGATAATATGAAAAAGTCCATGTTTCTTTGTTTTTTATGGTAATATCCTGGGTTATCCCGCTTATTTGCCCATTTTGGACAGAAATGCCCGATGGCAAAAACAGGCTTAAATTTGTTTCGTTTGTTTGCCCGAAAAACTGCGCATTTCCCGAGCTATCAAGGTAAATATTAATATAAGTATATGCTGACGCAGCATGTGCTAAAAAGATCAGTGTAATTAATAAAATAATAAATGATTTACCCATTCTAAATGGCAAAAAAGTAATATTTCATAGGAAATAAAGGTTAATAATTTTTGCTATCACAATGCTTTAAAACAGGAAAAAGGTGATTTTTATATGGAATGCATGCCTGTCAAGCCAAATCTACTGCATCCAAGTCCAGATGTTGTCCTTAGCAATGCAAGAGGTCAATATTTATATTTTGAGATGTATGACGGAAAAAGTATAAGAAAGGTTTTAGAGGACTATGTAAAATTAGGGTTCATTGATGAAGAAGAGGCTCATTTGGCAGTAATAAATGGAACAAAAGTATGGGCCTTAGCAGTCATTCTTAATGTTGAATATGGATATGGCCATTTTACTCTTGCTTTTGATGAAAAAAGAAACTTCAGGAATGAGCTAGAAAAACTTGTAAAAATGGGGTATATTGATCAAGAAGATGCACATATTGCGATGATGAAAGGCAATAAAAGAAATGCTACGAAAAAATCACTTTAAAAATATGTTCTTTCCTTTTGAATGTATGTGAATGAAACCATCTTCTATTTTGTCTCTTATTTGTTGTTTTTTTGTTAATCTTCTTGAATTTGGTATTTCTTCCATTGAAGTGAAGAATATTAGTTAATGATTATTTTAGTATTTTTACGCAAGGATCAGAACCTTTGGCACCATTCGCATCCGCTTTCTGGGCATTCGCCATTTAGCAATTCAAGAGCTTTTTTCCAGAGCATTTCTGCATTTTTTACGTCTATTCTCATTTTTTTCAAGGTTGTATCAAAAATAATCTCGCCTGTCTCAAGAACTTCTTTAGGAACATAGAACAAAAGAAAGGCATAATCCTCTGTTTCATAACCATTTTTTCTTAGGAGAAAATTATAAATGTCAAGTTGACCCTGATAATGTTCATGGGTATCTTCCTTCAGCTCAAATCCACGTGTTTTATAATCCAGAACAATTATCTTCTTTCCTTTTACAAGAAGATTGTCAACAGCCCCATGAAGGATATTTCCATTTGAATCATGCCATGAAATTCCCTTTAAGTTATTTCTCCAGATTTGAAGTTTTTCCTTGTCATCAAAAAGAAGGCAACCTTCTTCCTTGCATTCACTTTTATCCAGTTCAGGGGGCAATTTCCCTTTATCCCTGAACTTATCAAAATGAGTCTTCAGTATTTTGTCCATTCCAGATGGTAGGCTTGGAAAAATTCCTATTGGTCTTTTCCAAACATTGTGCTTATCAAGCCAGAAACATCTTGGGCAGTCGTTCATAAGAGATATTGAAGATGGCGAAAGGGAGAATGTTTTCATTGAAAATAAAATAGAAGGATAACTTATATAATTTTCCAAATAAGATAATTGATAAAAAAAGTTTTTAATGCTGGTATTTTTAAGTATATAATGGATTTTATACTCAGTTTTCTTGAAGTGTCAATAATTCTTGCAGTTTTTGTATGGGGAGAAGTTCTTGTCAGATTTTTGATTGGGTTTACAAGATGGGCAGGGAATTTGATTGGATTTGGTGTATTTATTTTTTTAATTCTTATCCTAAGCTTGTTCAGCAGGGAGGTAGCCCAGTTTATACTGAATAAATTTGGAGAAAATGTTGCCTGGATTTTTTTATAATTGTCCTAGTTGGTACTTGGATTAATTACAGAAAGAGATACTGATTTACAATTTTTCCTTAACTTTGTTGAATAAATCCTCACTTATTATTGCTTCGTGCGTGCCTTTGGAATCTTCTCCTGCAAATTTCACCTTTCCTAAATAAGTCGTGTTTTGAAGAAGTTTTTTCAGGCCAGAAGTTGTTATTCCATAATCTTTAGCAAGTTGTGTAAGGCTTATGTCTTCATTTAAGAATTTGTTAAATATTTCCCTCACTTTTTCAGCTTCTGCTTCATTTACCATTAATTTTTTGTTCACCAGGATGTATCCTTTAGGGGCTTTTGTTATAAAACCTCCTTCATGTGCCTTTCTCTGCATTCCGAATTTTGTCCTGTCTCCTATGATGTTTCGCTCAAACTCTGCAAAAGCTCCGATAATATGGAACATAAGCTTTCCAGAGGCGGATGTTGTTTCAATCCTGTCCTGCAAGCTTACAAAATCAATGCCCCAGTCCTTAAGCTTGTCAATTGTCAGAATAAGGTCTTTTATGCTTCTTGAAAAACGGTCAAGCTTGTAGATGAATATTGCGGAGAATTTTTTATCTTGGGCATCTTGCAGCATTTTCATCATTTCTGGCCTGTGAGTCATATCTTTTGCAGACTTGCCCTCATCCCTGTAAATCTTGTAAATGTCATAGCCCAAAGCCTTCGCATAATTTTCCAGTGCTTCTTGCTGGGCATTCAATGAGAATCCTTGTTGCGCTTGTTCCTGGGTTGAAACTCTGACATAAACTGCTGCTAAGGGTTTTGCTGCACTCATTTTATTAGAGATTTTATATTTTTTAGATAATCTTTTCTATTTCCAATGCTTACAACAGGAAAACCATATTTCTTGGCCTCTTTTTTTATATAATTATTAAATTCCAAGACCCATTCTACCTCTTTATCTTTCACACTATCTGGGTATGTTTTTGCTGCATCCCAAAGGCCCCTTGTAAAAATCGTCTTTTTTACCCTTTCCTTGTCTTCATCTATCAAAAACAATATTTTTACATCTTTTTTCTTAATTTTATGAGCCAATTTTGGCAGTATAGCTACACCTTCAATTATAAAAGAACCCCAGACATAATCTGTGTCTATAATAGCCTTTACAGCTTTCCAGACGTCCTTACCCTCTTTATTGACTATTTCAACAATCTCTTTTGGAGAATATTTATTATGAAAGGGTATTGCCATCTCAGGGCTTGTTTCATAGAAAAAGAAAAGGTCAGGATAATCTTTTTTTCTGACAATCTCTCTCATTTCTTCTCGGATTGTATCTGTAGATATCCAAGGAAGCTTTAATAATTCAGCTATCTTTCTTGCAGTATAACTTTTACCTGCAGTAGGAGATCCTCCTATAATTATTATTTTTCTTCTGACTTTTTTCATTTTATCTTAAATGCCCTGTAAATCTGCCATTTCTTATTTAGATTTCTCATAATTGAGATATTATCAAACATTATGTTAAAATGTGGTTTTTTCAGTGTTTGTACATACTCCCACATCTGGCTAAAAGATTCTTTAGTATTGCCATAGGCAACTGTCATATGTGGCTTAAAAGGGAAGTCTAATTTGTCTGGCTTAATCCCAAGTTCTTTTGTTTGATTGAGCAATTTTTTTCTCACTAAAAGGGCCTGTTTTGAAAATTCTAATTTTGTAAAAATCACATGTTTATGAAAGCTGCCAAAACCCACTGCCTTAATTTTTGTTTGTTTTTGTGTTTTAGCAAACTCTTTTACTGACTTTTCAAGAGATTTCCCCTTGTTTGTTTTAAACGGATATTTTAATGTTATGTGAAGAGGTAAAGGATTATGAATCATGTAATTTTCTTCAAAACGTGGACCCACATCTCTTATTAGTTTTTTTTGCAGTTGATGCGTTCTACCTTTTATCACCAAAAATATAGCATATTCCATTTTTCTCCTATTTTCCTCTTTAAAATGTGAACTTAGGGTTGAAAAAACCAGGTTCACGTGTACTTAGGGTGCCCTAAGTATATAAATTTTGCTAAGAAAAACTGTTTTTTCACTGCAAGAGCATCAAAATTCCAATAATAAGGAAATAAAAACCAATTAGATACCTCAGAAACTTAGGGAAAGCAAGGACAAGAATCCCAAAAATTATTGACACAATTGCAGAGCTTATCACAATTGTAGTAGGCATTTGTTTTAGAAGTTGTACATATATTTATAATTTGTGTGCACTAAGGTTAGCTTTGTTAAGGTGATGTAAAATCCCCTACACCTTGAGGTAATGAACCTATCATTGACTCAAGACCAAATCTTTTTTTGTGCGGGGTTTTATCAACAAATTTATATTTCAATTTTCTTGCCAGTTTTCTCGCTTCTCTTACTGCAAGAGAATACATCTTTTCAGGTAATTCTCTTTGTCCATAAGCGATTCCTACTAATCTAGAGTATTCCTCCCCACCACTAAATCCTCCGCCAAGAGGGTGGTGTTCTTCAATAAGATAATACCTATCAATTGGGGGTTGTAGTCTATTGTTAATTGTGTCCCTTGCTCTTCTTAAGATAAATGAGGGGATGAAATCCGATCCCTCTATATAAACTTCATAAGTTAGGCTACTTTTTGATCCTTTTTTCATTAAAAATACTGTTTTTTCATATAAATACAATTAAAATAAACTTAATAAGGATTTATTTTATTAAAAATGTGTTTTGTCTTGAGATAGTCTTAACTATTCCAATGAATTTTCATAAATTTCCATCGATTTTCGTCATTTTCTGTGCACTAAGGATTCATTGGTAAAAACCACATGAAATCACAGAATCGGGTGTAAGAACAAAGTTAAAGTAAAATAAAAAAACAAATTAGAGTAACCAGGATTTATCTCTTTTTAGATCCGTAGTTTCTCATTAGCTTGCCGATTCCCATTACAAGGAATGATAGGCCTATCAACCAGCTTGATAGTGTTGCTCCTATGTCGATGCTAAGCAAAGGTAATAACCACAAAACACCGATAAGAGTCATAAGCCAGGCACTAAGTTTTGCCATTTAAATTCATACCTCCTTTCGTTCAATTTATAGGAAAAAAGAGATTATAAACATTTCGAAGGGTTGAAAAAAAGCCAAAATAATATGTGGAAAAAAAGTTTAAAAAAAGGGTATTTTAATTGTTTTTTTGAAAGAAAGCAAGTTTACCGAAGGTATTTTGATGTTTTGGTGCAAAATTTTTGCGTTAATTTTTGTTTTAAGCGATTTTTGTGCACTAAGGTTAGCTTTGTGCAAGGGTGTTTATTGGATCTGCTGGATCTTTGCTGAAATGGCAAGCTGTTTGAGGGTGTTTAAACAGCTGTTTAGGGTTGTTTATTGGTGTTTTTTTATATTTTTTGCCTGTTTTTTCAGTGTCCTGAGACAGTATCTGCTAAAATATATTTTTATCAAGAAAAAAGAAAATTTTCGACGAAAAAAGAAAAGATATTTAAATAAGATTTCTTAAGATACTCCATGTTCGGATGGCTTTTCAAGAAAAAAGAGGCTGAAGTGCTGAAAGAGGATACTAAAAAGGGATTTGATTCTGTAAAAAAAGATATAAATTCTATTGTTGGGTGGGTTAAACACCTTGATTCTGAAAGAAATTCAATGAAAAAGGATATTGATGAGTTAAAAGAGGTTTTATCGTCGATGCAAAATGAGATGGAAGGAATGAAAAATGTTGTTGCAATTATGAATGATCTAAGCCCTAAGGCAAAAAATCAAACAGATAAACAACTGTTTAATAAACAACCGACTGTTTATGCTGTTCAAACAGGTGTTCAAACAGGTGTTCAAACACCAAATTTTGACCAATTTTCAGTAACAGAAAGAGCAATTATTTGGGTGCTTTTGAATTCTGATTTAAAACTAGGATATGATGATCTTGCTGCAATGCTTGGAAAGGAGAAATCAACAATAAGGGGGCATTTGAACAGGATAAAACAAAAAAGTGATGGATTGATAGAAGAGATAGTTGAGAAAAATGGAAAAAAAAGAGTGTTTGTTCCTGAAGAAACAAAGGAAAAGCTACTGAAAAGGGTAAAAGTGAGAGATAAAGAGACCAAAAAAGCCAAGAAATAGGTGAAAAATAGTGAAAAATGAAAGTTTTTGGTTAAAAATTAAAGGAAGAAAATCAAAAAGTGAGAGTTATTGATTAGTATTTTAAAGGGAAAGAGCAAAAAATAATAAAATTAGAGATAAAAATAAATGGGAAAGAGCACAAAAAGAAAAAATAAAGGAAGATAAAAGAAAAGATAAAAGAATAAAAAAGTCTAAAAGTCGGAAAAAGAGGGTTATTAGGGGTTTTAAGGGAAATTACTTTATTTATTCGGTGAAGCGGAAAAATGTAAAGAATTTAATGAAAATTACATATCCCTCAGTTGCAAAATAGTTGACAAAGAAGTAACTTTTTTGAGATTTTGAGAGACAGACAGCATAATCTGCTTGTTGTTAATCTTTGTTTTCTCGAGGGGAATCCCTTTTTTTAGCAACCTTCCTATATAATCCCTAATAGAGCTCTCTGTAAGATTAAGTTTCTCAGAAAGTATTTTGTATTCCACAGGGCCATGTTCTTCCTCTAATTGGTATAATGTTGAGAAAACCAGAATTTCCTGGTCTGTAAGATTCTTGAATTTAAGCCTAATTTCCTTTTTCAGGCTATCAAGAGAGTCAAGAATGTTTGCAGCATCTTCTATAGGATTTTGAGTATGCGGTTGGAAAACTGGTGTTTTAAATTGATTAATCTGTGTTTTTTGATTGAAAATAGGCTGTTGCGGGGGGTTTTTGTGTTGATTTTTAAACCAATTGTCTGTCTGTTGGTCTGTCTGTCTGTCTGTTGGAACCCCCCTATTTCCAGTGGAGAAGGGCTGATTTTGAGGGTTTAGGGGTTTTAAAGGCCAATTATGTGTTGGGAAATGTGTTGGGGTTGCCTGATTTATGTGTTGATTTGCTGGGTTTATTTGTCTTTGATTTATTAGCAAACTTTCTGATTTTGTGCTGATTTTTTTCAATTCCAAAGACATTTTTTCAAGAATCTCACAGATTTTAGCAATATCCTGCCTCATTTCTGAGAATTCCTTTTTTAATACAGAAAAATCAAAATTAATCAAATCTATGTCTCTTTTAACATTCTGGAAAGATTCCTTTATTTTGCTGTTCTCTCCTTCATCTAAATCCATCGTTTTTTGAAATAAAGCGTGTATAAAAAGTTTAGCCTGTTTCAGTATACATATTTGCCCTGTTAAAGAGAAATCATTGCGCCTCGGTTGTCCCAAGGGTTCTGTAAGCACTATATACTGCATCACTGAGCTTCCATCTTGATCTTTTTGTATACTCTCTACCCTTAGAATTTTTCTTAATTTCAAAGACAAATCCTTTCTTTTTCAGGTCAAGAAGAAGAGATTTAACAAATTCCTCATCCCTAACAACTTCCTGGGCAATATGGGATGTGAAATCAGATCTTGGAGATATTGAATAAAGAAAGGCGAGGATTTGTTCTGAAATCTTGTCTTTCTTATTATTTGATATCTTCATAGAAACAGGCTGTTTTTTAATTTTAAATTACTTTTCTTTTTTCTCTTCTACATTCTCTTTGCCTATAACAGGCATTGGCATGTGTGAAGGAAGGTTCATTTCATCTTCTAGTTCAAGGGCCTTTATTGTTGCTTTCCTAAGAATTATATTGAAGATAATATTTCTGAATTCATCTGAAATCTTCTTTTTCTTCCAGTCTTTTAAAACGTCTTTTGCCTGTTGTTCATCCAAAGAAAGGATTATTGTGCCTTTAAGGTCAATTTTTGCCAGTTCCGGTTCATATTTAACAAGATAAATAAAATTAATTTTAATTGGTTTTTCCTGACTTTTCAAGATATCCTCATTAATTTCCCCAATATCTTCAATATCTACATTAGAATTAATACTTATTTCTCCTTTCTTTCCATTAAGCATTTCAACACTTATTTTGCTAAAATTAAATCCTAAGATTCTCATGAAATGTAGAAATTCAATGTATTTTTAAAGTTTTAGTAATAAGAGCAGATATAAACAGAATATTCTTTATAATGAAAGATAAGATATCTTAGTTTAGAATTTTATCTAATTAAACCAAATCTTCTTCTGAAACTATCACAAAATCACCTATTGCTATGATAGAATTGTAAGGAACAAGAAGCTCATTAGAAGATGTCTTTTCGAGGTTCAGATTTCTTGTATATGGTGTGGAATCTTTCACTACCAAACTTATAAGTTCACCTGATTTGGTCTCAAAGGTAACATCTCTGACAAAACCCAATCTTTTTCCTTCTTTGGTCACAATCATCTTTCCTACTATACTTTTAAAGGGATTTTTATCGCCTTGCATGAAAAACTGAGATAAAAATAATATTTAAACTTTTCTGTAATTCTGAATAGACTTCACAAGATATGAATGAAACAGATAAAGAGAAAAATTCAAGGTCTTTACCTCCCACACC
>DAHWUG010000004.1 GCA_027334715.1 Nanobdellota archaeon | reverse complement strand
ATACCTAATTCAAACAAAAATATTAAATCAACCTATTTTATATTTAAGCCCATATTTTAAAAGACATAAAGAAGTTTATTATAATCTTTTAATGAATGTTAGAGAAACTGGAGATTATAATAGATGGCTAAAATTCTTTTTGACAGGAATAACTGAAGTATCTTATAACACTTCTAATAAAGTAAGAAAACTGGTTAATTTGTATAATAATTATAAAAAGAGATTAGTTGATGTAAAAGCCACACCTATTTCATTTACATTATTAGATAAATTTTTTGAAAGACCATATTATTATATTACTATTTTACAAGAAAATTTAAATGAGAATTATCCAAAAACAAAAAGGGGATTGAATTATTTAATGAAGTGTAATGTTATAAAATTATATACAAGATATAAAAGAAATAAGATATATCTTGCTTCACAAATTTTGGAAATACTTGAAGAAGATTTAATCTAATTTTTTTAATCTCTCCACCAACCTCTAATGCACCAGAGTACTGTTCCACAAAGCTTTTTAAAGGTAAAATTTCTTGATATTTCATCCAGGGTAATAAAATGCTATCCGCAAAAGCAACTATAGTAAGAAATGGCGACAATACGAAGACCGAGAAAGGGAAGTTTGCAGATTTGGCCGAGGAAGAAAGCCAGTAAGTTTCTGCCTAGAGTTAATTGGAGTTCTATAAATTCTGGGAAAAAATTGAAGGGTTTTATATGTTACAAAGCAGGCATGGCTTCTGCTTATGTCAAGGATGAAACTCCAAATTCCATGACAAAGGGAAAAAATATTGTTGTTCCGGTTACAATTCTTGAATGTCCTTCAATGAGAATATTTTCTGTTAGATTTTATAAGAACGGGCAGGTTAAAACAGAAATTCTGGCTGAAAACATTGACAAAGAGTTAGTAAGCATAGTAAAGATGCCGAAGAAAAAGTCAGGAAAAATTGATGATGTGAAGGATTTTGATGACCTCAGCCTCGTATGCTACTCACAAGTCAAAAAAACAGGAATAAAAAAAACACCTGATATAAGCGAGATAGGATTATCCGGAGACTTGAATGAAAAGCTTAATTTTGCAAAGGAAAACTTCGGAAAAGAGATAAATTTCTCAGACATTTTCGGAAAAAAGCAAATTATTGATGTCAGGGGATTGTCAAAGGGGATGGGATTTTCAGGACCGGTAAAAAGATTCGGAATTTCATTAAAAGCCCATAAATCTGAAAAAGGGAGAAGAAAGCCAGGAAGCCTTGGCCCATGGCATCCTGCAAGAGTCACTTACAAAACCCCGTTGGCAGGGCAATTAGGAATGTTTTCCAGGATAACTTACAACAGCAATATAATAGATGAAGGAAAAGCAGAAGAAAAATTCAAGAGTATAAAGAATTATGGAAACATTGACACAAATTATGTCATTGTAACAGGCTCTGTTCAGGGACCTGCAAAAAGGCAAGTTCTTATAACATATCCCCTAAGATCAACTAAAAAACAGGCAAAGAAAATTTACAATTTAATAGAATTAAGATGAAAACAGCAATTTTAGATTCAGAGGGCAAAAAAATCAAGGATATAGAACTGCCAGGTTTTTTCTCCATTCCTGTAAGAGATGACATAATCTCAAAAGTTCTTGAAGCAAAAAAATCAAAGCAGCCTTATTCACCAAGCCCCGTGGCTGGAAAGCAGACAGCTGCTTCAGGCAAAGTAGTTCATAGAAGGCATGTATGGAGAAGCGGGTATGGAAGAGGAATATCAAGAATCCCCAGAAAAATCATGACAAGAAAGGGAAGCCAGTTTAATTGGGTGGGTGCAGAAATTGCATCAACTCGCGGAGGAAGAAGAGCTCATCCTCCAAAAATAGCTTCTATGACCAAGGAATTAAAAATAAACAAAAAAGAAGAAGAAAAAGCTTTTTTATCAGCACTCAGTGCAACAGCAAGCAAAAAACAGGTTGCTCTTAGATATGGAAGAATAAATGAAAAAGATATAAAAGAACTTCCGATTGTTGTTGAATCAAAAATAGTCAGCGAAAAAACAAAACAGCTTTTGAATGCAACTGAAAAAATAATCGGAGAAAAACTTTTCCAGGTTGCCATCAGCAAGAAAACCGTAAGAAGCGGCAAGGGAAAAGCCAGGGGAAGAAAATACAAGTCAAATGCGGGAATTTTGGTTGTTACAGGAAAAAATGAGAAGATGAAATCAAATGTTTTCGATACAAAAAAAGCAGACAATTTGGGAATTGTTGATTTAGCTGAAGGGGGTTCAGGAAGAATCGCCGTTTACACTGAACAGGCAATTAAAGACTTGGAGGAAAAAATAAGTAAAATTAAAAAATAAAATGACAAATGAATTAAAACCACTTATAACTGAAAAGGCAGTAATGCTTATTGAAGCCCAGAATACCTTGATATTCAGGACAAATCAGAAAGCAACCAAGCAGGAAATAAAGAAAGAAATAGAAAGCTTGTTCAAGGTTAAAGTTGAAAAAATCCGTGTCTTAGTAAAAGCAAATCAAAAATATTTTTATGTTAAATTAAAAAAGGATTTTCCAGCTATTGATGTAGCGACGAAAATCGGAATGATATAATAAAATGGGAAAAAGAATAATTGTTCAGGCAAGAGGAAGGGGAGGACCAAGATACAGAGTCAGAAGCAAATCTTACAAAATAAGACCAAGATATCCACAAAAACTTTCAGGAGAGGGAGTTGTTTTGAAAATATTCAATTCATTGGCCCATACAGCGCCTTTGGCCAAGGTAAAATATGACAGCGGGTTTTTCTTCATGCCCGCATTCAGGGGTATGCTTGAAGGGCAGAAAATAAAGTTTGACACTGTTGAAGCTTCTTCGGGAAACGTTTTAAGACTGAAAGATGTTCCTGTAAAAACTTTTGTTTACAATATAGAATCAAGACCTGGGGACGGCGGTGTTTTCATAAGAACAGGCGGAAGTTCAGGAGTTGTAAATCGAGTTTCTGAAACAGGTGTTTTCATTTTAATGCCATCAAGGAAAGAAAAGGAATTCAATCCAAACAACAGGGCAACTGTCGGCGTTATTGCTGGTTCTGGAAGACTTGACAAACCAATAATAAAAGCAGGGAAAAGATATTTCATAAAGAAGTCAAAAGGAGGAAGAGTATGGCCAAGAACATCTGCAATAAAAATGAATGTCATAGACCATCCATTCGGCTCTGGAAGGGGAAAGAGAATTAAGAGCAAAATTGCAAAGAGGAATGCGCCTCCTGGAGCAAAAGTTGGTTTGATAAGACCAAGAAGAACAGGAAAGAAGAAATAAAATGGAAAAAGAAACAGAAGCAAAAACATCTGAAATAAGAAAGAAGGAATTCACTTACAGGGGAAAAACCATTGACGAGCTGAAAAAACTCGATGTTAGGGAATTTTCAAAATACATAAAGTCAAAGCCAAGAAGATCTGTTCTCAGGCAATTTCAGCAAATAGAGAATTTCATCAACAGGGCAAAAATAAAGACTGAAAGAAATAAGCAAATAAGAACCCACCAAAGAGAGATTATCATTGTTCCCGAGATGGTCGGAATGAAAATAAGCATCCATGATGGAAGAACTTTCGTTCCAACAATAATCACTGGAGAAATGCTTGGTCATAGATTAGGCGAATTTGCAATGACAAGGAGCAGGGTCAAGCATGGTAAATCAGGTATAGGTGCTACAAAAGGAAGCAAATTCAAAGCTAAGAAGTAAAAATAAAAATGACTGAAAAAAATTACAACCCAGAGCAGAAGAACAATAAGACAATCAGCAAGCAGCAAAAAGCTCAGAAAATACAGCAGCAAACAGCAGCAAAGACAGAAAAATTAGAAAAAAAAGAAGAAATAAAGACTGAAATTATGGAAACAAATGCCAAAGAAAAGAAGGAAGAAACTGTTTCAAAGCCAGCTGTTAAGGAAAAGCCAAAGAAAACAAAGGCTGTTGTCAATGGGATTGGAATTCCAATATCAACAAAGCAATCAATGGCGATATCGAGATTCATAAAAAGAAAAAAAATTGAAGATGCAATAAGAGACCTTGAGAATGTTGCAAGATTGAAGAAAGCTGTTCCAATGAAAGGAGAAATTCCCCACAGAAAAGGGGAAATAATGTCGGGACGTTTCCCTCAAAAAGCCGCAAAAGAATTCATAATTTTATTAAAAAGCCTTGCGGCAAACTCCATTTACAACGGACTTGAAGAGCCAATAATTACACAATCTGTTCCCAATCTAGGAGCAAGGCCTTTTGGCAGAAGAGGGATAAGAAAAAAAAGAACAAATATAACAATTATCGCTGAAGATAAAAAAGCAGGGAGTAAGAAATAAATAAAATGAAAAATAAATTTTTCAAAGATACAAAATCAGGGGATTTTGCATAATGGAAGAAAAAAGTGTCGTTAAGTTCAAGAAGGAAGAATTTGCAATTAGGGAGTATATAAGGCAATCACTTGGAAAGGGCAAAGTAAGCAGGGTAAAAATTGAGTACACCCCTGTCGGAGAAAAAATAATTATCTCGACAAACAGGCCCGGAATGATAATTGGAAAAGGCGGAGAAAAAATAAAAGAGCTGACAAGAGTGCTCAAGGGAACATTCAAGCTTGAAAACCCAAACATAGAAATTGATGAAATAAGAAGGCCACATCTTGACGCGCAATTCATGGCAGATGATATTGCATTAAGCCTTGAAAGATTCGGTCCTCTGAAATTCAAAGTTATTGCGTACAGGGCATTACAAAGCATAATCGAAGCAGGTGCTCTTGGAGGAGAAATAAGGCTCAGCGGAAAGCTTCCAAGCTCAAGGGCAAAACCGTGGAGATTTGCACAGGGTTATCTTAAAAAAACAGGGGATAGCGCAAAAGTTGTTGATAGGGCCAAAGCTGTTGCACAGACAAAGCCGGGAACTGTCGGCGTAAAAGTCAGCATTTTGTCTCCGGAAGCAGTCCTTACAGACAAGATAGTGATTAATGAAGATCTTTTGAAGAAAATAAAGGAAAATATTGAACAAAGAAATCAAATGCCTGCCATGGAAAACAAAAAGAAAAAATCAAAGATAAAAATTAAGCAGGTTAAGGAAATTAAGGAATAAAAATGGCAAAAATAAAAGCAACTGAGATAAAAAAAATGACAAAAGAAGAAAGAAACCAGAAATTGGAAGAGTTAAAAATGGAACTTATAAAATCAAGAGTCAGCGCATCAAAAACGGGAAATTCAAAAGTCAAGGAAATTAAACGCTTAATAGCCAGGATAACAACGCTTAACAAATAAAATGAAAAATAAATTTTTCAAAGATACAAAATCAGGGGATTTTGCATAATGGAAATTTGTCCAAAATGCGGATTACCAAAGCAAGCATGCGTGTGCGAGCAGATAGCCAAAGGCTCGCAGAGAATCAAAGTTTCAATAGACAAGAAAAGATACGGAAAAATTGTTACTCTTGTTTCCGGATTTGAAAATGGAATAGACATGAAAGAAATGGCAAAAAATCTGAAAAATGGACTTGCTTGCGGAGGAACATACAGGGAAAATACTGTCGAATTACAGGGGGACCATAGAAAAAAAATAAAAGAAGTGCTCATAAAACTTGGTTTTGACGCAGAATTAATAGAGGATTAAAAACAAAATGAAAAAAGATGAAAAAAACAAAGAAAAGAAAGCAGAAGGAAAGCAAACAGCAGTTTTAGTCGGGACAAATGACAGAGACTGTCCTATTCACGGGAATCTTAAAGCAAGGGGAAGGGTTTTTGAAGGAAGAGTCATAAGGAAATTTCCAAATAGAGTGGCCATTGAGTTTGAGAGAATGGTTCGCGTTCAGAAATATGAAAGATATTCAAAATCAAGGACAAAACTTCATGCAAGGCTTCCTTCCTGTATGGAAAAGGAGATTAACCTTGGTGATTTGATAAGAATCCAGGAATGCAGACCATTAAGCAAGATAATACATTTTGTCGTAATTAAAAAAATAAAGGATAAAGGAGAAAAATAAAAAATGAAAGCAAATCAGAGATTTTCACTCATTCAAATTAAGAAAAGGAGCAAATTCAGATGAAAGCTGTATCTGCAAAAATAACGCCGGGACTGAACATTGGCGCAGTCCTTGTATCTGCCGACAATAGCGGAGCAAAACTTTTAAGGCTTGTTTCAATAAAAAGGGGCAAGGGAACAAAAGGAAGGCAGGGAAACGCAAGAGTTGCAGACATGGTAAAGGTCAGCGTAAGGAAAGGGCTTCCAGACATGATGGGAAAAGTTTATGATGCCGTTATTGTAAGACAAAAGAAAGCTTATAGAAGGCTTAACGGAGAAAGAATTGCCTTTGAAGATAATGCTGCAGCAATATTAAAAGATGAAAAAGGAAATCCTCAGGGAACTCAAATTAAAGGACCTGTTGCAAGGGAGGTTTTGGAAAGATGGCCATCTGTAGCTAAAATAGCGTCTTTTGTTCATTAAAAAATAAAAATGAAAAAATTTTCAACTTCATGGAAATCAAGCAGAAAGCCAAAGAAACAGAGGAAATATGCTGCAAAAGCCCCTTTGCATATCAAAAGAAGTTTCCTAAACGCAAATCTTTCAAAAGAATTGAGAAAAAGGTATGAAAGAAGAAGTTTCACGCTGAAAAAAGGGGATGTTGTAAAGATAATGAGGGGAAATTTCAAGAAAAAAACAGGAAAAATAGTCAAAGTTGACACAAAAAACATGAAAGCTGAAATAGAAGGAATACAGATGAAAAAGCAGGATGGTTCAAAAGTCAATGTAAAATTTAACCCTGCATTTTTGCAGATAACAGAATTAAACATTGAAGACAAGAAAAGAAATGAGTCCATAATCCGCTCAAAGAAAAAAATAGAAGCGCAAAAAGGAGAAAAGAAAAATGCACCTTAAGATTCAGAAAGCACCAAAAAGCTGGCCAGTATACAGAAAAGGAAGAAGGTATGTAGTAAGACCAAGCTCTGACCTTAATTCAGGAATTGCTTTGCTTACAGTATTGAGGGACATGGCTAAAGTGGTTTCAAACAGGAAAGAAGCAAGAAGGCTCATCTTCCTTAAGAATGTCCTTTTGAACAATAAAATTCCAAAGGATGAAAAAGAGGCTGTCGGACTTTTTGACACAATATCCCTCATAAGCATGAAAAAGAGTTACAGGATTGACCTCTCTGAAAAAGGAAAGTTTGAACTGAAAGAAATAAATGAAAATGAAGTAAACAAAAAAGTTGCAAAACTTGTGGATAAAAAAATGCTGAAAGGAAAGAAAACACAGCTTAATCTTCAGGATGGAAGGAATTTCATTTCAGAAATGAAATGCAAGGTAAATGACTCTGTTCTGATAAATTTCAGGGATAAAAAAATAGAAAAATGCCTTCCAATGAATGAAGGCTCCAAGGCTGTTGTTTTTGTTGGAAAACATTCCGGAAAAAGAGGGGAAATAAAAAAAATTGATTTAAACAAAAAATCCGTTGAGATGGAAACAAAAGGCAAGGAAAAGCTGAATGTACTGCTCAAGCAGATAATAATAACAGAATAAAATGAACAAGATGAGAGAAATAAAAATAGAGAAAGTTGTCCTTAGCATAGGCGGGACTGGAGAAAACCTCGAGAAAGGAGTCAAGCTACTAAGTCTCATAACAGGAAGAAAACCGTCGAAAAGAAGGTCACACAAGAGAATTCCTGCTTTTGGAGTGAGGCCAAAGCTTGAAGTTGGCGCAATGGTTACCTTAAGAGAAAATTTTGAGGAGCTTATCAGAAGAATGCTTGCAACAAAAGACAATACACTCAAAAAAAGCCAGATAAGGGAAAACAGTTTTTCATTCGGAGTAAAGGAATACATTGAAATACCCGGAGTTGAGTACCAAAGGGATATAGGAATAATGGGATTTGATGTTTCTGTTGCATTCCAAAGAGCAGGAAGAAGGATTAAGTTGAAAAAAATAAAGGAAGGAAAAGTCCCTAAAAGAAATGATGTTACAAGGGAAGAAATAATAAAATTCATGGAGGACAAGTTTAAAACCAGTTTCGTTTAAATACAAAAAAATGAAAGCAAATCAGAGATTTTCACTCATTCAAATTAAGAAAAGGAGCAAATTCAAATGACGGCAAGTGATTGGAAGAAAATATTGAAGCAGCTTGAAAGCAAGCCTGAAAAAAAGCAGAAATTCCTAAAGCATAATGAGCCAAAGAAAAGGAAAATAGGAATTGCTGCAAACAAATGCGAAAGATGCGGACGTTTCGGGGCGCATATAAAATCATACGGACTAAATTTATGCCGACACTGTTTTAGAGAAACAGCGCAGGAAATCGGATTTAAAAAATACAGTTAAAATGTCACAAGATGTTGTTTCAGATGCACTGAACATGATAAGGAATACTATAAAGGCAAGAAAAGAAACTCTTGAAATAAAAAGAATTTCAGGCTTGCTTATAGAAGTACTCAAAATAATGAAGCAGAAAAATGCAATAAAAAGGTATAAGATAGATTCAAAGAAAAAAACAGTGGAGATTGACATAGGAACAATGGTAGAATGCAGGGCAATAAAGCCGAGGTACACAGTAAAGAAGGAAGATATTGAAAAGTATAGGAGAAGATTCCTTCCTGCAAGAGGAATTGGAACAATAATAGTATCAACAAACAAGGGGCTTGTAACTCATGATGAAGCCGTAGAAAATGGCACAGGAGGGTGTCTTGTTGCATACTTTTACTGAGAATTAAAATGAGAAAAGAGCTTTTTAAGGAAATAGAAATCCCAAGCGGAGTTGAAGTTGAAATAGATGGAAATGTAATAAAAGTCAGGGGAAAAGAAGGCGAAAGCTCGAGAATGTTCAAAACAGGCTCATTGGAATTCGTGAAAAAAGATGGAAAAGTATCAATAGGAAGCAAAAATTCAACAAAAAAAGAGAAAAAAATGATGAATACAATCGCTGCTCATGTAAATAATATGGTTCATGGAGTTCAGGAAAAATTTGAATACGAATTAAAGTCGGTATTCAGCCATTTTCCGGTAACAATTGAAGTAAAGGGCAGAGAGATCTCAATAAAAAATTTCCTTGGCGAGAAAACTCCAAGAAAAGCTGTTCTTCCTGAAAATGTTGAAGTGGAAATAAACGGAAATATGATAAAAGTGAAGTCTGTAGACAAGGAGCTTGCCGGGCAGGCAGCTGCAAAGCTTGAAACTGCCACAAAAATAAGATCAAGAGACAGGAGAGTTTTCCAAGACGGTATTTTCATGACAAAAAAAGTCGGGAGCGAAATATGAAATTTTTAAGGCGGGGAACAGGAACGCATCTTCTTATAGGAAAAAAAAGAAAAAAGATTAGAAAATGGAGAAAGCCTAAAGGAAGGAGCAATAAGATGAGAGAAAATAGAAAAGGCAGAGCTCCGATAGTGAGCATTGGATACAAAAACAAAGTAGAAGAAAAATCAAAAATTATTGTTTACAATGTCAAGGATTTGGGAAATGCAGAAAAATACAGTGTGATCATCCTGGGCAGCGTAGGAAAAAAGAATAAAAAAGAAATTTTAAAAAAAGCTGTAGAAATGAAGATAAATTTTCAGAATATAAATGCAGAAAAATTCCTTAAGAAAAATGAATCTAAGTAAAAAGAAAAAACTGGCAATGAGAACCCTTAATGTAGGAAGCAGCAGGATTGTTTTCCTAGAATCCAGGCTTGATGAGATAAAGGAAGCAATAACAAAACAGGACATTAAGGAGCTTGTTAAAAACGGGGCAATATTAATAAAAGAGGGAAAGGGGAGAAGAAAAGCAAGTAAAAATGGAAAAAGCAGAAGTATGGGCAATATAAGAAAAAAGAAAAGAAACAGAAAAAGAAATTACATAATCCTTACAAGAAATTTAAGGAATTATTCAAGAGGCCTTGAATCAGAAGGAAAAATTTCTGGGGAAAAATTGTCTGAGATAATGAAAAAAATAAGGAACAAGGATTTCAGGAATAAATCACAGGTAAAAGAATATCTTGCAGGAGTAAAAAAATGAAAACAATAAGACGCAGAAGAAAGGAAAACAAGACAGATTACAATATAAGGATGAAGCTTTTGAAAAGTGATGTGCCTAGAGCTGTTTTCAGAAAAACTGACAGGTATATTATTGCTGCGTATGTCAAAAGCGATGAAGCAAAAGACAAGGTTGTTTTTGGAATTACATCAAAGTTATTGCTAAAACACGGATGGCCAGAAGACATGAAAGGAAGTTTGAAGTCTCTTAGCGCCTCTTACCTCACAGGTTTCATTTTTGGAAAGAAAATAAGTGAAAAAAAGCTTGAAGTCCCTGTCTTGGATATGGGGATGATAAGAAATGTGCCAAAGGGGAGAGTTTTTGCATTTGTTAAGGGAATTGTAGACTCGGGAATAAAAATAAAATCAGGGACAGAAGTTTTTCCAAGCGAGGAAAGAATAAAGGGAAAAAACATGAAAACTGATTTTTCAGCAACATTTGACAAGATTAAATCAAAAATAGAAGGAAAATAAAAATGGAAAAAAAGACAAAAAAACAGGAATTTGAGGATACAAAAAAAACAGTAGAGGCCCACAAAACAATGAGCGAAGAAGAAGCCCAGGAAAAGGCGGAGAAAACAGAAGAAGTCACTGAAAAAATGATAGATGAAACAATACCTGAGGAAATTATAAAGGCAGTTGAGCCTGAAGAAGTAATTGTAGCAAGGAGGGACAGATTCAAGGGGAAAAGCAGGGAGGAAATCTTGTCTGAATGGGAACCTAAAACAAAACTGGGAAAAGAAGTAAAAGATGACAAAATCAAAAACATTGATGAAATACTTGATTCAAAAAGAAAAATTCTTGAAGAGCAGATAGTTGACAAGCTCCTTAATTTGAAGACAGACCTTGTTCTTATTGGACAGGCAAAGGGTAAATTTGGAGGTGGAAAAAGAAGAGCATGGAGACAGACCCAGAAAAAAACACAGGAAGGAAACATTCCTACATTCTCAACAATGGCTGTAGTGGGGGATGAAGCAGGGCATGTTGGCATAGGTGAAGGAAAGGCCAAGGAAACTCTTCCTGCAAGAGACAAGGCCATAAGAAAAGCAAAACTCGGAATTATAAAAATAAGAAGAGAATGCTCAAGCTTTGACTGCTCATGCAATGAGCCCCATACTGTTCCATTCAAAGTTACGGGACAATCTGGAAGCGTTAGGGTAACACTTATTCCTGCTCCGCAGGGAACAGGTCTTGTTGTTGCCAATGAACTGAAAAAAATAATTAAGCTTGCGGGAATAAAGGATGTTTACAGCAAAACATTTGGAAGCGGAAGGACAACTTTCAACATGGTAAAAGCCTGCATTGATGCTTTAAATAAAACAAACCAAAAAATAAAATGATCTGCATAATAAGGATATCTGGAGATGTAAAACTTGATTATAGAGTAAGGGAAACTTTAAACAGGCTTAGGCTTGGGAAAAAGTATACATGTGTTGTTATAAATCCCAATAAAGAAGAAATTGGAATGATAAACAAAATAAGAAATTTCATTGCGTTTGGAATCATAGAAAATAATGTTTTTGAAAAGCTTATAGAAAAAAGAGGAAAGAGAATTGATAAGAAAAAAATAATTGATGCAAAAAAGGTAATAGAAAGCCTTGAAAAAGGAAAAAAGTATGAAGAATTAAATTTAAAGCCTTTTTTCAGGTTGCACCCCGCAAGAGGAGGAATAGACAGCAAATTACATTTTCCAAAGGGAGTTTTGGGGGACAATGGAGAAAAAATAAACGATCTTGTCGTGAGGATGCTATAAAATGCCATTAAAAAGAACAAAAAGAAGAAGAAGAGTTTCCAGAATGAGGGGCAGAGGAGCCGGCACACATGGGTGGGGAGCAAGAAAAAAGCACAAGAAGTCAGGACACCGCGGAGGAAAAGGAATGGCTGGAACAGGCAAAAGAGCTGATCAGAAAAAAACCCTTGTAACAAAACTTTACGGACATAATTATTTCGGGAAACAGGGAGTTACAAGCAGAAAAACAGAAAGAGACAAAAGGCTCAGAATTAATCTTGCAACAATTGAGTTCAATATTGAAAGTTTTATAAAAAAAAGCATTGCAAAAAAAACACCAAATGGTTTTGAGATAAATCTTGAGAAGTATAAGATTCTTGACAGCTCAGAAAATTACAAGGTCAGAAACAAGATGTTCATAAAAGCCCTTGGAGCTTCAGAATCTGCCATTGAAAAAATAAAGAAGGCGGGCGGAGAGATTTTACTGAGAAATAAGAAGATTGGGGAAGAAAAAGCCAATTGAAATGCGATTTCATTTTAATAAATTTGAATTAATCATAAAGGTTTTAAACGATGTTAAATAAGTATATTTAATATGGTGGATTTAAGAAAGATTTTTGGATTGATTCCTGAAGTAAGAAAACCCGAAGAGAAAAAAGTAGGGTTTAACACAAAATTAAAGTGGACATTGATAGTTCTTGGCGCTTTTTTCATTCTTGCAAATATTCCCCTTTTTGGGCTGTCTTCAAATTCCCTTTCCCAATTTCAGTACCTTGCAATAATTCTTGGAACTGATTTTGGAAGCATAATCTCACTGGGTATAGGACCAATAGTCACTGCGTCGATTATTCTTCAACTTCTCAATGGTGCAGGAATAATAAATATAGACACGACAACTGATGAAGGTAAAAAACTCTTTCAAGGTATACAAAAACTTCTTGTGTTCTTTTTTATAATTTTCGAGGCTGCTGTCTATGTCGTGCTTAAGGGTTTGCAGGCTGCTCCAGGACTTGAATCATTGCTGATAATCCAGCTGATACTGGGAGGTGTTGCAATATACTATATGGATGAATTAGTGCAGAAATGGGGCTTTGGCTCTGGTGTAAGTCTTTTCATTGCGGCAGGTGTTTCATGGAGGCTTATAACAGGAGCATTCCAGTTCATAGACCAGCAGGGAAGAAATTGCCTTCTTAATTTTAAAGATGTCCCCTGTTCTGGTAAAGTTCTTGTTCTTATACAATCTCTTATAAACAGACTGCCAACAGAACTTTTCTCAGCAGCAGGTGCAATAATTGCAACAGTTGGAATTTTCCTTTTAATTGTGTGGGCACAGTCCTTGAAAGTTGAAGTCCCCCTTTCATTCGGAAGAATAAGGGGATATGCAATGAAATGGCCTTTGTCATTCTTTTACTCATCTGTTATACCTGTAATTTTCACAGCTGCTTTGATTGCAAACTTCCAGTTGTTTGCGGGAATCATACAAAATGCCGCTACATCATGTGCTTCAGGAGCAGCATGCGGGGGCATTGCAAAATTTGCATCTTATTTTACATTCCTTGGACAGTTTTCACAGGGACAGCCTGTTGCAGGCCTTGCATTCTGGTTGGGCTCTACAAACTTGCTTGATTTGATAATAAGAGGTGGATTTTTACCAATATTTTTGTTGCAGGGGGTAACGCATATAATTTTCTTCATGTTCTTTTCTACATTGTTTGCTGTTTTCTGGGTAAAAACATCCAATATGGATGCAAAGAGTCAGGCACATAATATTTCATCATCTGGACTGCAAGTTGCAGGGTTCAGGCAAGATGAAAGAATAATTGAAAGCATTCTTGACAGATATATCATGCCTCTTACAATAATGGGAGGATTGGCAATAGGTTTTTTGGCAGCTCTTACTGATTTGCTTGGAGCTCTTGTCTCAGGAACAGCAATTCTTCTTGTAATTATGATATTATTCCAATTTTATCAGAATATCGCGCAGCAACACCAGATGGACATGTCTCCTATGATGAGAAAATTTATTAAATAATTTCTCAAATATTCGGTAAATTTCACTTAGGGGAAATTCGTGAAGGTTTAAAAACAATCTATGCTTTTTTGAAAAATGGATTCAAAAGGAAAAGAGGGAAGCTTTCGGGGCGTTTTTATAGCAGTTCTTATATCCGTGCTTATAGCCTCTTTCTATAACAGCGTTTCTTTGATTAAAAATTCCGTTGAATATGTACTAAATCCGACAGCTGGTGCACTTCTTAACTGGAATCTGACTTTGGGAATGACAATTATTGTATTAATCCTATCTTTGTTTACTACAATTGTACAGAAATACATGACAGACCAGGAAACCCTTAAGCAAATGAAAAAAGAGCAGAAAGAAATGCAGGAACAGCTTAAAAAATTGGAATCTGGCTCAAAGGAACATACTGAATTAAGCATGAAGTTAATGAAGGTAATGGGACCTATGTTCAAGTTAACCTTAAGGCCCATAATTTACACTGCAATACCCCTTATCCTTTTATTCAGATGGTTTGTGGATTATTTTACAAGGGTTCCTTTCAGCTTCCTTGGATTCCTTAGCTGGTTCTGGTTTTATTTTATAGGAACAATAATTTTCACATCAATATTAAGAAAGATGATGAATGTTGTTTAAGAAAACTTAAAAACTATTATTCTATATTAAAATCAGAAAAAAATGGAAAAAGAGCAAATATAAAAATTTGCTACGCTTTCCCATTCAAGAAAAATGGAAAAAGAAAAGCAGCAGGAAATTATTTTTAAATTAAGCATGTTTGAACAGCAGATGAATCAGATGCAAGAGCAGATGGAAGCTGTAGAAAAAGGAATAAATGACCTTAGCTCGCTTGGTTTTGGGCTTGATGACATAAAAAATGGTGTTGGGAGGGAAATTCTAAGCCCTTTGGGAAAGGGGATATTTGTAAGGGCAAAACTTGCTTCTGATGATTTAACTGTGGATATTGGGCAGGGAAATTTCGTGAAAAAAAGCATACCAGAAACAAAAGAGATAATAAATGAGCAGACGAAAAAACTAATTTCTGTCAAAAAAGAGATGGGTGATAATCTTGAAAGAATAAGCAAAGAAATGACGAGAACTTTAGAAGAATTCAGAAAGGCTTCAGAGTGAGATTTTTCTTAAGAATTTTCCATAGTTCATTAGTCCTAACTCGCTTACAATTCCTGTTATGTACTTTTTGTGGACGAATTCAAATGCAGGATTTTTTATTCTGATATTTTTAGGGGCTTTGTTCCAGACCTCGTTCAATGATCTTTGTTCTATTGGTATTTTTTTATTTGAAAACTTCCATGAGTCTGAAACAACATAAAAAGGTATTTTTTCTTCATTTGCAATTCTGGCCAAAAGCTCTGAACCAACTTTGTTTATCACGCCTGTTTTTAAAATTGCATCAGCGCCTATGAGTATTTTGCCCGGTTTTCTGAATCCTTGCTCGCCTGATAGGGCAATTCCAAGAGATGAATCTACAAACATTGTGACTTTTATCCCTGTTTTCCTTAATTCCTTGGCTGTTCTTCTGCCTTGATACAATGGGCGCGTTTCTGTAAGATAAACCTCAAATTTCCTTCCTTTTCTGTGTGCATTTATAAGAGCTTTTGAAACGCTTGTTGAATGGCAGTGGGTGAAAATAATTTTATCATTTTTTACAAGGTTTAAGACAGTATTATTCATTTTTTCCTGACTGTCCTGAAAATGTCTCAATATTTTCTGTTTGGGCGTTTTTTTAGCAAGCTGGAGAACCTTGCGCATCATCGGTTCTGTTGGCCTTGAATCAAGAAGAATTTTTTCTGATTTTTTATCAGGAATAAGGGAGTATGCTGCAAGAGCTGCTTTTGCAACGTTGTTTGCTCCCTGCACTTTTATGCTTTTGATATCAGCAACAATTTTTTCAAACCTCTCTTTTTTTGAAGGCATATTTTAACAAAGTAGCATTAATATAAAAACCATTCGCTATTGTTCTGCTTTGCACAAAAAGTATAAGTTATAAATTATTCCCAATTCAATTGCTAAAAAAATTGCGGAAATTATGAATATGAAAAAATCTGAAACAGTTCTGTAATTATCTGTAATAAGTTTGCGCTGCCTGTGTAAAATTCCACGGGCCAGAGCCACAGCTGTTTATATTTAGGTGTTCTATTTTTAATTCATTTTGGGAAAGGAGCTGCAGGATGATAACAAAAGATGCAGGTTCGGAATTAACATTTGAATAAAGTTTTTGAATGGCTTTATAACAATAAATCTTTCCGTCTGATTGTATATTATTGAAATCTATATTTACAGATCCAGAATTTGAAGGGGTGAAATAATAAGCCCCGCTGTTTAATCCACTTGAAGACATTGTTGTTCCGACAGAAAATACTGCAATGCTTGTATTAATATCATCATGCAATAAAGCTAAATTTGGGTCTTCGCTAAACATTGAGGAAGAAGCATCTTTGGCAAACCAGTTCCCCTGCGCAGTTCCGGGAATATCCTGCATAGTAGTTCCGCATAAGGGACTTGTTGTTCTATTGGAGATTTCAGTAAATGGGTTATCAATAGGATATCCTCCAAGAAATCCATAAAGAGAATTGTGCAAATTAGAGGTAAAATAATCGAGAGGGCAGACAATGTAACGTGAATAATCCTGGCCAGTAGTTTGAGAAAATCTTGAATTGTTTGCATAATCTAAAATGCTTCTAAAGTCTTCTAAAACCCAATCCAACGCCTGTGAACCTTCTTGTTGACCTCCTGCAGTTCCGATTTTTTCCCCAGCATTAATTTTAACATCGACATATTTCCCGCAGGATTCAAAGATTTCATCGCCTGCAGTTAAATTAGTGCAGTAATCAAAGGGGGGAGTAAAACTGTTCAGTAATTTATCAGACAAAGAAGTCAAGTGATAGAAAAATCCGCTAATATTGGAACATGGGGTAAAACTCAGAGTGTAATCTTCTCTTAGCAAAGTTTTGTAGCTTGAATCTGTATAATACTGAAAACGCTCTATTTTGAAGACATTAACATTTCCAGGAGAAGAAACATCAGTTTTTATTGCGGTTCTCTGGGAGTCTAAAGGAAGATAAAAGTATAAATGGTTAATTGGAAAAACATGACCTGGCGGATTTACATGCCCCAGGGGCTCAATATAAGATATGGAAGACAACGGAATAGGGGGCACAGAAAAGATTTCATTGTTTGTTCCGCAAGATGAAACATCAGCCGGAAAATGTGTGTCATAAAACGTTGCAGTATTCTGATTGTTTGAATTATTTTTGTTTTCTGAAGAATAATTGTAGCTATTAGAATTATTTAAATCATTTAAATTATTTTCCTTACGCCGCGGAGATAAAAAATAAAAAGAAGCGACAGCAAACACAATCAGGATTATTACAGAAACAACAAGAATTTTAGAGAAACCATTTTTATTCTGCATGAAAACATGTATTAAATACACTTTATAATTTTTTGGGAATTATGGGCTTTGTTTAAAAAATCCTTAAAAAAGTTTAAAAGTATTTTTTCTTTTTCTCTGACTTAAGGTATAATTTAGTTATTGTTTACTAACATTTAAAAATTTCTTTTACATCCAAAGATCATGCTAGAAAGTATGTTCAACCCGCAAAGGATGGAAAAAGGGCCTTGGAAAATGCTTTTCATAGGGATTCTTTATGCTTCTCTTTCTCTGATTCTTGTGAAATGGTTCTTTGCCAATGATGCAGTACTTGCAAATTATTCAGGTATACTCGTAGTAACCTTTTGTGTAATGTTCACAATACCATTCATGTATTTCATAATTAGGGAAGATGAGCATGAAGACGAAGAAAGTTTTGGTTTCCTAAGCGTGTGGAGAATTCATAAAGATGCCATTTATTCTTTTCTCTGGCTGTTTTTGGGTTTTATAATTGCTTTTGCTTTTTGGTATATAGTTCTTCACGATTCAACGCTGTTCAATGCACAACTGCAGACATACTGCATGATAAACAGCCCAGGAAATGTCAATTCATGCGCTCAAAGGTATGATTTTTCTAACCCTACGGGAGCTGCGACGCAGGGATTAAGATTCTTTTCAATAATAGAAAATAATGTTTATGTTATGATTTTCACGCTTATTTTCTCGCTTATCTTTGGTGCAGGAGCTATTTTTGTTTTAGCATGGAATGCCAGTGTAATTTCTGCAGCTGTGTCGATTTTTGCTGGCCGCAGCATTTCTGACATCCCCCTTGGAATTGCAAGATACATGATTCATGGCTTTCCTGAAGTAGCTGCATATTTCATAACAGCTCTAGCTGGCGGAATTTTTGGAGTTGGAATAATAAGAAACGGCTTCAAAACAAAAAAGTTCGCGCATATTATCGGGAATACAGTTATCCTTCTTTTCCTGGCATTGATAATCCTTATTTTCGCGGCAGTAATAGAAGTGTACCTAACCCCTGTTTTGTTCGGATAGAATGATGTTCTATAAAGTTTAAAAACAAAAAAACCTTTTTTTTGGAATGGAAGATTTGTTATTGCTGTTATCTCTTGTTATAAGCTTTCTTTTGACTTTTTTCACAATGCCATTCTGGATAAGAAAAGCCAAAGGCGTTGGATTGGTATGGGAAGATATGAACAAGCCAGGATATCCAAGAAACGTTGCCGGTTCAGGCGGCATAATTGTTGTCATGGCATTTGTAATAGGTGTTTTTTATTATATAGCTATGAGAACATTCATTCAAAATGATGGGAATGGAATAAGTTTGAGTATTTTTTCTTTATTGAGTGTTGTTTTGATTTTGACTTTTGTCGGAATAGTTGATGATATTCTTGGTTGGAAGAAGAAGGGATTATCAAAAAGAGCCAGAATCCTTCTGGCATTTGCATCTTCTATTCCATTGGTTGTAATAAATGCAGGAAGCTCAAGCGTCGATCTTCCTATTTTTGGAGTAATCAATCTTGGATTAATTTATCCCCTTATTATAATACCTGTTGGGATTGCGGGCGCAACAACAACTTATAATTTTTTGGCCGGTTTTAATGGACTGGAAGCAGGGCAGGGAATAATAATTCTTAGCTTCTTGTCTTATGTTGCATATATAACAGGATTCCACTGGCTGTCTCTTGTAGGTTTGATAATGGTTTCTGCACTTATTGCATTTTTATACTATAATTGGTATCCTGCAAAAGTTTTTCCGGGAGATTCCCTGACCTGGACAATAGGGGCTCTTATAGCAGGTATGGCTATTTTGGGAAATTTTGAGAAAATTGCAATATTTGTATTTATACCATATATATTAGAGACAATACTCAAATCAAGGGGAAATCTTGAGAAACATTCATTCGCCAAACCGAACAAAGATGGAAGTCTTGAAATGCCCTTCAAAAAGATTTATGGACTTGAGCATCTGTCCGTTTACCTGCTTAAAAAAATAAAGCCAAGCCATAAAGTTTATGAAAAAGATGTGGTATATTTAATCTATGCATTCCAAATATTCATAATAATCCTGGCTTGGGTTTTATTCTTATGATTTTAGATTAACAAAGATTTTAAAGCCATTTTTCGTGGGTTTTAGTAATGGAAATAGAAGGGACAGAGAGCCATAAAAAAAACGATTCAATTGAGATAAATACAACAGAAATAAAGAACAAATGGGAAAAGACCACCAAATTTCTTAAAAAGAGAAATGTCCAGATTGCTATAACTCTTGTTTTATTTGCATTAATCCTTTTTACTTCTGTTTCTATAAGGCTTTCTGGCTTGCCTAATCTTAAGGATGTTACAACAGGGCATTATGACATGGCAGACCCTGACGCTTTTTATGAGTTTAGGGTTGCGCAAACAATAGTTAATACAGGCAATATAAACGGAATAGATACCATGAGAAATCCTGGATTGAATCTTACATATACAAAAGAGATGCTTCCATTTGCTTTGGCATATTCATATAACTTTTTTCATGGGCTGAATTCATCGATAACTCTTGATTACATTGATGTTCTTTATCCAATAGTTGCATTTGCATTAAGCCTGATTATCTTTTTTGTATTGTGCTGGTATTTATCAAAATCTAAACTCCTTGCATTGATTGCATCTACAATGCTTGCTTATTCTCCTACCTTTTTCCAGAGAACAGGCGCAGGAATATCAAGCCACGAAGCATTGGGGATGATTTTCATGTTATTGTCATTCTTAATCTATGCATTTTCAGTCAATAATTACAAAAAGAGCTGGAAGATAACTTCACTTCTAGGGATAATTATTGGAATATCTTTGTCGCTTTCCCTTTATTCATGGGGAGGGGGGTCTAATTTTGCAATAATGATGTTCCCAATAGCATCGATAGCCTTGTATTTTCTTAATGTTGAAGGAAAAGAGCAGAAGAAAAAATTTATCATATTCAATCTGCTGTGGGTTTTCTCATCAATCTTATTCATGCCTTTAGTTGGCTATACTTTTTCAAGTATGTATGAGAGGTTTTTCAGCAATTATGGAATTATTGTCCCTTTCTCTTTAGTTTTCATGTTTTTGGATTTCATTCTTGAATACAATCCTGAAAGAATAAAATATGGAAAGAGCAAATACAGAATTTTGTATTCTTTGATTGGAACAGTACTTATTGGATTTATTGGACTATTTGTTATTGGAAGAAGCCCATTTGGACTTATATCGAGCGCTTACAATCAGTTGCTGTACCCTTTCGGACAGACAAGAGTTGGCTTAACTGTTGCATATTATGCACAACCTTACACCACCGATTTAATCAGCCAGCTAGGGACTTATCTTTTCTGGATCTTCTTCCTGGGAATGGTCTTTATTGGTTTAGAGTTTGGTAAAAATATAAATCAAAAAAAATATAAACTTTATTTTTACGCTGTTTGGATTTTTACCATATGCGGAATGTTATTTAGCAGGATATCAAGCTCCAGCACATTAAATGGAACAAATTTTATCAGCCAGCTATTTTATGTATTATCTTTCATGGTTTTTGGTTTTTATTTAATCTGGATGTATCTCAAGGACAAATTTAAAGTTAACAGCGAGACTGTCTTCTTATCTGCATGGATGGTAGTAATGCTTATGTCTGCAAGGTCTGCAATAAGGGTTTTGTTTGTCATAGTTGCCTTCACTTTTGTAGCAATTGCCTATTTCACAATAAAATCCTATGAATATGGCAAAAAAACAGGCAATAAGTCCATGAAATATTTCTTTTTATTAATATTTATTACTGCTTTGTTAATAATATTTGTTTTTAATTTTGGTAATCCTTTAATAGGAACTTCCGGCAACTATCAATCAATTTCAAATGCTGCAAAATACAGCGGGCCAATAACAGATACGCAGTGGCAGAATGCTATGGCCTGGGTAAGGAATAACACAGCTGCAAATTCTGTGTTTGTAAGCTGGTGGGACTATGGATACCAAATACAGACACTTGGAGAGAGAGCTACGGTAGTTGATGGAGGAAATGCAAATGTTTATTGGGATCATATGGTTGGAAGATATTTATTAACAGAACCAAATGCCAATGCTTCATTAAGCTTCATGAAAACGCATAATGTGTCTTATCTCCTGATAGATCCTACAGACATAGGGAAGTATCCTGCATTTTCAACAATAGGAAGTGATGCATCTGGTCAGGACAGAGCATCTTACATCCCTTCATTAGTGCTGAACCCAAGCCAGACACAAGAAACAAATGATTCAGAGATACTTGTTTATTCTGGAGGCATGCAAATAGATGGGGATATCATTTATAATCAGACAGCAGGTGGCCAGGTATTCTTGCCTAAGGAAACAACAGTGCTTGCAGGAATAATTCTCACAGTGACGAATACGAGCAGTTCCTCTTTATCCTTAAAACAACCGCAGGCTGTTTTCATAAACACGCAAAGCCAGCAGCAGGTATATATTCCTTTAAGATATGCTTACTTTAATGGCAAAATAGCTGATTTTAGGGGTGGCTTAGATGCGGGAGTTGATGTGATACCTTCAATAGGACAGACAAGCACAGGAAGCATACAGATAAATAATTTAGGCGCATTGATGTATCTCTCCCCTAAAGTGTTCAATAGCTTGTTTGCGCAGCTTTATCTTATGGGTGATCCATTCAATAGGTATCCAACATTGAAAGTTGCAAACATTCAGGAAGACTCTATTGTAAGCAGTTTAAATGCACAAGGAGCATCAATAAGCGGCTTTGTCTATGCAAATGGGGTAAGGGCTCCTTTAAAGATATGGAAAGTTAGCTATCCAAAGTATATAATCCCAAGACCGGAATTCCTTAGCCCTTCTGGAGCATATGGTGCATTTGATAATCTGACATTTACAAGTTAATTTACCTATTTTGATTTCTGTGATTATATTGCACAATCTTTTAAAATAGCTATTTTGTGGTATTTTAATGAAAAAAACAGGAATTGCAATAGTTATAGGAACAAAAGCAGAGCTAATAAAATGCATGCCAATAATGCTTGAATTGCAGAAACAAAAGAAAAACTACTGGTTTATTCATACAGGGCAGCACCCATTGGGAAAAGCAGCTGAAGAATTTGGAGTGAAAAGACCAGATTTTACATTAAGTGCAGAGCCAAAAATAAGCACTAAATTCTGGTCAAAATTAAACAGAAACTCCTTTACATGGTTCATAAAAATGATTTTCAAAGTAAAAAAGACATTAAAGCGGATAAAACCTGATTATGTGGTATATCATGGAGATACAATGAGTACTTCAGCAGCTGCTATTGGTTCAAGCAAATTACTAAACTTTAACAAAAAATGGAAAAATGTGCATCTTGAGGCAGGATTGCGCTCTGGCAGTCTTTTGGAACCATTTCCAGAAGAAATATCAAGACAAATAAGCGATAGGTTTTCTGACATTTTGCTTGCGGTCTCTGACCGCTCCGAAAGAAATCTAAGTAAATACAAAAAAAATAAAAAAGTGATAAAAGTCGGAAATACAATTGTAGACTCTGCTGCAATAACTTACAATAAGTCAAAGCAAAGAAATAAAAAGCTAAGACATGAATATGCCCTGATAAATATACACAGGCATGAAAATCTTAAAAATAAGAAAAGATTAAGAAAAGTTGTGGCTATATTAAAGTCAGTAAAAATTCAGGCAATATGGCCGATTCATGACAACACAAAAAGATATCTTGAAGAGTATGGACTTATGAAAGAAGTTGAAGGCATGAGGAATATAATGATTGTTCCATTAACAGAATATGAAAGATTTATCTTCATGCTCGCAAATTGCAAGTATCTAATCACAGACGGGGGAAGCATACAAGAAGAAAGCTTGATTTTTGGAAAACCTTGTATTATTCTAAGAAAAAGAACTGAAAGACAGGAGGGACTTTTAACAGGAATAAATTTTCTTACTGGATTGAGAATAGGATACGCAAGAAAAATGATTGATGATATAGAAAAAGGGGGCATAAATATTAAAAAATTAGTTAATCCTTACGGAAACAAAGGAGTAAGCAAGAGAATTGTTGAATATTTAAAATGAAGATTCACCTGGGCTGCGGAAATGATTACAAAAAAGGGTATGTAAACATAGACTCATCAAGCGAAGTTAAGCAAGACAAGGTCTGGAACCTGGAAAAAACACCCCTTCCTTTTAAGGAAAACTCTGTCGATGAAGTGCTTGCCTTCCATGTCCTAGAGAATGTACACAATTTCATACCCCTAATGCATGACTTGCACAGAGTATGCAGAAATGGGGCAGTAATAAAAGTAAAAACGCCGTTTTATTCATCATGGGGGCAATTCAATGATCCAACTCATGTAAGGTTCTTCAGCCCATTTACTTTTGGGTATTTTGAAGGGAAAAATAATTATTCTCATCAGGTAAAGAAAAAAAGGGAAGTTAATTTCAAAGTTGAATCTGTGAGTCTGCACTTTGGGGCAGGACAGTCAAAAATAATGAATTGGCTAATAGACCCTTTTCTTAATCTTAACCACAGGTTATACTGCAGGTTCTTTGCTTGGAAATTTCCTGCGGCAGAAATAGAGTTCCAGCTGCGATGCATAAAATGAAAAGTAAAATAAAAGTTTATCTACAGTATCCTTGGAAATTTCCGGATTCTCCCTATTATAAATATATTATAGATAATCCCCCGAAAGGAATAGAATATCTTAACAAAAAAAAGCGAGAGGGGGTTATAACGAATAAGAATCTTTTTTGGATATCAAATTTCTTGAAGAGGAATGTAAGACGCTTTATTACCTTGTTTAGATTATCTATCCCAAATTCTCATTTTAGCCCAAAAGAAAATTATGACTTAATACATTGTGCTCATTGTTTGTCTAAAAATGTTGATAAGCCATGGGTTGCAGATTTTGAGGGAGCTTGGCAAATGTATGTGGGGAAGAAAACAAAAAAATCAAAAGAAAAAATTAAGAATATTCTAAATAGTGATAATTGCAAAAAGATTATGCCTTGGACTGAAAAGACAAAAAAAGATATACTTGAAGAATTCCCTGAAATTGAAGATAAAGTTGAAGTTGTTTATCCTGCAGTTCCCTTGCAAAAATTAAACAAAAAAAATAGCAAAAAAATAACCATATTGTATGCAACAAGATATTTCTGGATTAAAGGGGGGATAGTTGCACTAGAGGTCTTTAGAAAAATAAAAGAAAAATATGATGTAAATCTTGTATTCATTTCAGATGTTCCTGAAAATATAAAAATGAAATATGCGGACATTGAAATCTTAAATTTAATGCCCCAGGAAGAATTGTTTGACTATTACTCTAAAGCAGATATTTTCTTCTATCCTAGCCTAGTAGATACTTTCGGTTTTGCTCTGTTGGAAGCTATGTCTTTTGGACTACCGGTAGTTACTATTAATACTGATCAGACCAAAACAAGAAATGAAATCATTAAAAATAATGAGAATGGATTAATATTTGATGTACCCCATCAAATTAATTATTACAAATTAACGGAAAAAGAAATTGTAAATAAATTAGTAAAAAGTTTATCTAAACTGATAGAAGATAAAAAACTTAGAAATAAAATGTCAAAAAATTGCATAAAAGAAATAAGTAGCGGGAAGTTTTCTCTAAAGGAAAGAAATAAAAAACTTAAGAGGATATATGAAGAAGCATTAAAGTAAGTTTAGTTGAAAATAACTACATAAAAACTTATAAACCATATTTTTAATTTATACCCATGTCCGACAGTATAAGAGTAGATGAATGCAGAGTGTGTAAATCACCAAGATTGTCAGAAATAATTTCACTTGGTGATCAGTATGTTACTAATTTTATAAACTCTGAAAATGAGCAGGGTCAAAGGATCCCATTAGAACTTACCTTATGCGGAGATTGCAATCTACTACAATTAAGGCATAACACTCCATCTCATTTAACATGGAATGACCAATACTGGTACAAATCAGGAATTAGTTCAACAATTAGGGCTGATTTAAGTGATGTAGTAGGAAAGGCGCAAAGTTTGGTAAGAGTTGGGGGAAGTGATATTGTTGTTGATATTGGATGCAATGATGGCACACTTTTGGATAGATACGGGAAGAATGTACTAGGGGTTGGTTTTGAGCCATCAAAGAATGTGGCAGAAGAAGCAAGGTCGAAAGGCCACTTTATATTTGGTGATTTTTTTAATCATGAAGCATTTAGAAGCCAGTTTGGAGATGAAAAAGCAAAGATAATCACTGCAATATCAATGTTCTATGACTTAGATGACCCAAATAGATTTTTAAGAGATATAACTACAACTCTTGACAAAAATGGACTTTTTATGATACAACAAAATTATTTGGTAACTATGCTGCAACAAAATGCTTTTGATAATATATGCCACGAACACAGAGAGTATTATTCACTTGGCTCATTGGTAAATACATTAAAAAGGCACGGGCTGGAAGTCTTCGATGTTGAACAAAACAACATTAATGGAGGGAGTATAAGGACATATGTTAAACATTCTGGAAGCACTTTAAGGGGTTCCGATGATGCAGAGCAAAGAGTCGCTGATATTTTAGAGAAAGAAAAAGGGCTTGGATTAGACACCTTAAAACCATACAATGAATTTGCACTCAGAATAGCTGGCATAAAAAATCAGTTAGTTAAATTCCTAAATGGAGAAAGAGAAACGGGAAAAACAATAGGAATTTACGGTGCATCAACAAGAGGGAATGTTGCACTGCAGTACTTTGGATTAAATCCTGAGTTAATTATTGCAATAGCAGATAAAAATTCTGATAAGTGGGGCAAAAAAACTGTTGGTTCAATGATTCCTATTGTATCACCAGAAGAAATGAGGAGGATTCATCCAGATTACTTGCTTGTTAATACTTGGCATTTCTTTGATGAAATAAAAAAACAGGAAAGAGCTTATCATGAATCAGGAGGAAAATTTGTCGTTGCTCTTCCTCAGTTTAGGGTTGAATAAATCTTAATGTACTTCTTAGAAACGTTGCTCCAGCTATTCTCTTTTGAGTATTTGCCACATTCACTTACCATTTTTTGGTAGTTTTCTTTTTTCATTGCTTCCTTTATCACTTTTGGGTAATCTTCTTCAGTTTTTGATATTTTTATGCACCCGTATTTTTTTGAAATCTCTCTGAAGAAAGAGATATTACTTGCTATTACAGGAGTTCTAGTTGCCATTGCATGGGTAAAAATCCCACTTCCTACTCCTCCTTTGTAAGGTTGCAATACAAGATCTGCAGCTGAGAAATAAAGCCACCATCTAGGTCTTACATCACTGATAGGTTTTATGTCAAATCTCACGTATTTTGAAAAGCCCTTTTCTTTAACATGTCTCATACAGTAATTTATGTAATCTGCAAGCCTTTTTTGTTTTCTGTCATTTACAGCATTGGGATTTGCAACAACAAGAATCGTTTTGCCTATCTTATTTGCTTCTTTTAAGATAATATCTGCTCCATGATCGGGCACAAGATTACCAATAATTAAGTATACCTTTCCTGACAGATTCAGCTCTTTTTTAGCTTTGCTTTTTGGAGTTATTTTAATGTTGTCAATTACGCCCTGGGGGAGCACAACTATTTTTTCTTTTTTGATATTATACTCTTTTTCAAGGATGTCTCTGAAAAAATCTGCATGAACAATGATCTTATCTGAAGTCCAGTTTATTACTCTATTCTGGGTAAAATAAAGAATTTTTCTTAATACTGTTTTTAAGGGATTATCCTTAAATTTCTCCTTCTGGGAAAGAACAGTATGCATGGTTGTCACAATCTTCTTTTTCTTAATTAATTTAAGAAAAGGGTGAATAAAGAAAAAGGGGAGGCCATAATACCCAAATAGATTATACTCATGCTGTATATGAACCGCATCACATTTTTCAATTTTGTTTAATACCTTGAAAAAAGATTTTAGAGAGCCTGCATCATAAGGAATGTATTTTACATTGGCATTGTTGTTATTTAGTGAATTAACAAGATAGGAAGAATATCCTGAAATAGCTTTTTCAGATTCCCTTGATGGAGAAAGCATTGCAACTTTCATTTTTTCCAAAAGTTAATTGTTCTTATTAAACCTTCTTCAAGAGGTACTGTCTGTTTCCAGCCAAGAACTCTTTTTGCCTTGGATGCGTCAAGAACAAGGTAAGGCTGATCTGAGGTTATCGGTCTTTTTGGATATCCGGGAGGATATTCGCCAAGATGCAACTTATTCAATGGAAAATTAAGCAAGCCAGCAATTTTTATTGCCCATTCTCTATTGGTGTATCCTACTTCTCCTCCAACGTTGAAAACTTGGCCTTTAGCTTCATCAGTTTGCATGGCACGCATGTACCCTTGCACATGATCATCAACATACATATAGTCCCTTATAGAATCAGGAGCGCCTATGTATATATCGTTGCCACTTAACATTTCTGTGATAAGATATTCTGTGAAAAATCCTGCATCATGTTTTCTTCCGAATGTATTAGAATTTCTCATAACAACAACATTTGAACCATAAACTTGGTTCAACATCCTAAGGTACATATCTAAATGGGCCTTGCTTACTGCATAAGGACTTGAGGGCTCAAGCCTTAAGTCTTCTGTGAATGGAGTTCCAGCAGGTTGAATCCCATAAACTTCTGCAGTTGAAGCTGCGATAAGCCTTGTATTCTCTGAACCATATAAATCACGGACTGCTTCTGCAATATTAACTGTTCCTAGAACATTTGTTTTCTGGACTTCCAAAGGGTGTTCGAAGCTGAGCCTTACAGGTGAAAGAGATGCTAAGTGAAAAACAGCGTCCGGATTTGCTCTTCTTAAAGAATCTCTTACAGAGGAGTAATCTTTAATGTCACAGTATAAAATCTTAACATGCTGTTTTATACCCTCAATTGACCTAAAATCCCTGCTTATTACTGGCTGGATAAGACCTGTAACTTCATGCTCATCTTCCAGCAATTTCCGCGCAAGATTGCTTCCGATAAAACCAGTTATTCCTGTAACAAGAGTTCTCATGATTTTTGAATAGAAAGATCGTTTATAAGTTTTATTAAGGTATTATACATATATTTTTAAATTGCATATTTTTTAAGAAAAAATGGCGTTAGAAACTGCTATAATAATTGCAGGAGGGAAAGGAACAAGACTTGAAGAAAGAACAGAAGATATACCGAAGCCAATGGTTTCTGTTGGAGGAGTTCCATTAATTGCGCGAGTAGTAAGATGGCTAAAGAAAAATGAAGTTAAAAATCTGGTTATTGGTGTTGCCTATAAAAAAGAGAAAATTATAGATTATCTTGGCAATGGCAATAGGTTTGGTGTTAATATTTCATATACATGTCATGATGAAAATGGAGGAACAGAAGATGCTTTCAAAGCTGCAATAGAACAGTCAAAAATTCCAGATGAAAACTTTTATGCGATGAATGGTGACCAATTAACAGATTTGCAACTTGAGGGGCTGACAAACTCCCATTTACGAAGCGGAGCAATTGCTACATTAACTACTATAAGACTAAGAACCAATTTTGGGATTATTGAAACAGATATCCAGAATAAGATAACAAAAATTCATGAAAAATGGTCTGTGCCAAATGTTCTAATGAATTCTGGAATCTATGTTTTTAATCGTGAAATTACAGGATACCTTCATGGAGGAAATATTGAGGAAAACACATTTAGAAGGCTGGCTGAAGAAAGGAAACTTAATTCTTTTTATTATGACGGTGAATGGATGACTGTAAATGACAAGAAAGAGCTAAAAAAAGCTGAAGAATTTTTAAGCAGGTATGATCTAGGCAATTAAAAAATGAAAATACTTATTGTATTAATTCGTTGGAAAGGGGGAGTAGGAAGAATAATTGAATCAATAAAACCTCTCCTTGAAAAAGCAGGAAATGAAGTTGAAGTAATTTCAAGAGAAGATGATTTGAAATCCTATTCTTTAAAAGATTCTTTCTTTAAATTGAGAAGGGAAGTCAAAAAAAGAGATTACGACATTCTTTACACCCAGGATTGGAGTTGTGCTTTGCCATTTCTTGGATTTAGGAATCACTATTGCAGCTTCCAGGGATTTGAAACCCATAAAATCGGAAAGTTACTGCAGGGTGTAGTAGGCAGGATAATGGGAAAGCATTTGTTTGTAATTCATCCCTTGCAGAAAAAGCAATTTCCAAAATCAACATTAGTTTATGCGGGCGTTGATAAAAATGTTTTCAAGAATCTTAATCTAAAAAGGGAGAAAGGAACAGTTGGCTTTGCAAACTGGCACAATGACAACTATAATTATGACAAGATAAAAATTGCAGTTGAAAAAGCAGGGCTTAAGATGGTGGATACAAATCTTTCCCTTTCACAGAAAGAGCTTGTCAGGTTTTATAATAAAATAGAAACCTTCATAAGCCTGCCAGAAACCTTTGCAGGATTCAACATAACATGGATTGAAGCCATGTCATGCGGAGTTCAAAGGATAATTGGGAATAATAATGGCATCGGACCTTATCTTGATATAAATCACGTGGAAGATTTTAAAAGCATAGAAGACTCATTAAAAAACGGAAAGATAATGGCAGATAAAAAAATCAGCAAAGATTTTTCCTGGAATGCTTATGTGGATAAACTGGAGGGGGTTTTCAATGAAAATACTTAATGTAGGCTGTGGAAATGACACCTATGGAACAGACTTCATAGACCTTTATCCGCAAAGAAAGGAAGTCAAGAAATGCTTGATAGATTCAGAAAAGTTTCCTTATCCTGATAATGCCTTTGATGAAGTAAGAATGTATTTTGTCTTTGAACATCTTAAAAATCATGAACATGCATTGAAGGAGGCATTTAGAGTTTTGAAGAAAGGAGGGATATTGGATTTGAAGACAGACAATGCAGGTTATTGGTATTATGCTTTAGACAATAAAACGCATACAGGAAGATACGAATCTGTATCTGAATATGGAGACAAGGACAGGCATTTTGGATTGTTTACTGACCATCATTTAAAGAATTATTTTGAAGATGCTGGTTTTAAGAATATAAAGATAAGGCAGTCTTATGATAATGCCAAAGGGAAAAATCTTGGATGGAAAGGAAAAGCAGTTCTTGTCATAAATTTCATTTTTACATCTCTTTATCCCGTAAGAAGGATGGGTTTCAGCGAAATACAAATAAAGGGGGAAAAATGAGCATAATTGAAGGATTTCTTTGGTTTCTTGGAGGAATTGCATTAATAATAGGAGCAATCCTTGCAAGAATAAGATTCATGAGAAAAATTGTGTAGGAAGTTCTTTTCGTGAACAATGGAATGAAAAATATCTTGACAAATGCAGAAATATATTAGATCCTTTAAAATACAAAATTAAGAAAATAGATTCAGAAAATTACATTGCTATTTAATTCTCTTTCTCCAGACTATCATTCCTAAAAGATAAATCAGATTGCTTATGACAACCGCAATAATTGCCCCATAAGTAGCAATAAGATCCCCAAATCTCAACAAGTAAGTCACAAGAAAGTAATTAAGGATTATATTTATCGCTGTTGAAGCAACCAAAAGTATCGTAAGAACCTGTGGCTTTTCCCTAGACATGAAATAGACACTGTAAACCCCTGTTAATGGGAGTATCAAAATAAGCATTGAATAAACCATGAGCATGCCTACAGCTGGATTGTATGCAGAACCGTATAATATTAGTATAATATATGAAGAAAGAAGTAAAGTGAATAAAAATGCGATTGCGCTGATTAAAAAGATTAGTCTCACTGTTTTTTTCATTCCCCTTTCAAGCTGGTCATTTTTTAGCCTGCTAAAAATAGGAAGCAAAACAGAACTGAAACCGATAACTGCAGACAATGCCCCTACAAGGTTGAATGCGGCAGAGTAATAACCAATAAATTCCCCGGCGACGTATCTTCCAAGTATTATTTTATCAATGTAGCCAAAAAATATTCCTGAGAGAATAAGTGTTGAAGCACCTATAAAAAATTTGTTGACTTCTTTTTTATGCCTTTTATCCAACTCTTGACCTGATTTTGCCAGCATGTTTGTTTTTCTGTATGGGAAGTAGATTATGAAAATAGAAGCAATAAAGTAAGATAATCCAAAAGCAACAAAAATATAGAAAAGAATATTCTCATTTGACATTGCAGATTTCAGTGCAAGTATCGCAGCAAGAGGGATCAAAATAACTCTCGAAATTTCAAAGACAATCTCATTGTAAAAAATTCCTTTAAAGTTATTAAAAGCTTGAAGAGTTGACTGAATAAATGACACTATTCCCAAAAAGATAATGTAAAGAGAGCCAGCAATTAAAGCTAGGAATATCGGCTTTTGATAATAGATGTCTGCTATAAAATGGGTAGATGCAAGAAGGATTAAAACAGATAACCCTACAAGGACTATCTTTATTTTTTTTAGATGATTAAAGAATGACTTTGCAAGATTCTTATTTTTCCTTTCGAGGCTTTTTGAAAGAAAAGTTATGAGGGTTGTACCTACGCCAAACTCAGAGATTGTTGTGAATACAATTATCGTTGCTAAAGCAAGATTGTATAAGCCAAAAAGTTCTGGCATCAAAATCCTTGCGAGAATAATGGTAAGTATTATTGAGCCTGCCCTTTGTGTAAACTGTGTTGAGAACTGGTAAATTGAATTCTTTATTGCTATACCACTGTTGCCTGAGAAATCTCTTTTTCTCAGCTTTCTCAATATCATGCTTAAGTCTGATTCTTCCTTAATGATATTTTGTTCAGGCATTTAAAAAAGAATTAAAGATTGTTTTTATTCTTTGTGAATAGAAAGTTTGGATTAATCATGTATAACACGGAAAAGTATTAAAAGAGCAAAGCCTAAGAATGGTAATGGATGCTGATATAAGCATGCCGAGGATGAATGTCATTTTTTTGTTAATTGCTTTCTTGTTTTTGTATGGTTTTGACTATGATGTTTCTGCGGACGTCTATAGCAATTCAACACTTAATGTTTCTGTTGATATTATCGAGCCTACAGTGCAGATTGAGATAATTCCTTCTTCAGTGTACCTTGGAAAAATAACCAAGGGATATGCAACAGATGCGCTTAATCTCGATAATCCGGCAAATATAACTTTTATCAATAAGGGTGACTTAAAAATAAGTATAACCCCGACATTAAGCTCTAACGTAAATCCTATTTTTAAAAATCTGGAGTTTAATACAGCAAGCTGTTCATCAACATCAACTTCCTGGCATAGCATACTAAGTTGGACAGGTCTTAGCATTGACAGACCAGACAGTTATGGTAGCAGCAAAAGCGATTATTCATGTGTAAGGCTAAATCTTAAAAATTACAATCAGACAATTAACGGAAATGAGAGCCTAACGACACAACTTACAATCTGGGTAATGCCTGGATAAATTTTTCTATTCAAATAAGAACATAAATAGTTATAAACAGGTTGCGTAGCCTATTTTAAATGAAAGAATCAAGTGTTTTTTATATAGCCTCCTTGATAATTTTGTCTTTTGTCATTTTTTTGGCTGATTTTTCTTCCGCCATTGAATTTGGCATATCTCCAGATACAATGAATTTTGAAGGAAGTATAGGTGAGGACATTTGCAGGAATTTCTCATTGATTGGAAGTAAAGAGCTCATTTTTAATGGCACTATCTTATGGTCAGAAAACAATACAAAAATTATTCCAAACTATTTAATTCATTCTAATACAATTAGCCTTGAAGCCACATATCCCCAGGAAACAGGACCTGGAAGATATAAGGTATGCATCAGGGGAAATGAGTCTGGAGAGTATTATGGTGCATTGTTTTATAGAATAGAAAATACAAATTATGGGATAGGAGCATGGATTTATCTTAATTTAAGAGATAATGGGTATAGATATCATAATCTAATTATAGGTAATGTAATAAATGTTGATACTTTAAATAAGGGGCTTACGGCATACCCTCTTTTGTTATTCTTGATGTTTTTTTTAGTTATTGAGTTAATTGTATTATTAATCATACTAATAAAAAACAGCAAAAAGTAAATAACAATGATGTGCTAAGCAGATTCCTAATCTCCATTTATTCTCTGGATTATATCTGAGAAAGCAGGCCTTGTTATGAAAACACCTGCTGTTATTCCTATAAGAGTTGTGAATGCGAAACCCTTCAACAAACCTGCACCTGCCCAGAAAAGAGGAATCATTGAAACTCCTGCTGTGAAATATGCACCCATTATAATGACAAATGCTCTTTTCAGCCTTTGTTTGAGACTGAGGGTTTTTTCATGGGTTGCTTCATCAAGAATAACTATCTGGGAATCAAAGCCAGTACCAATTGTTGCGAGGATTCCAGCAATGCTTGGCAAATCAAGATTCCATTGTATAAGTGCAGCTATGCCAAGAATAATTATTATTTCTGAGAAGCTTGTCAAAATCAATGCCAGAGATGCTTTTATTTTTCTGTATCTTATGAAAACAACAAGAGAAGCTCCAAACAAGGCAAGTATGCCTGCAAGGATTATTACATTTGTGAATGCTGTTCCAAGAAGAGGGGAAATGGTATCAAGCTGGACAATCTCAAGTTTATACGGAAGGCTTCCTGTTATCAATATTGTCTGCAGCTTCTTCATTTGGTCTTCTGCATTTTTAACAGCATCATCACTGGTTGCTCCTGAACCAGATCCCTGGATAGAAATCTGTGTTGTGACCCTTCCCTGCAAGTCCTGGCTTATAAGAAGGCTGTCCAATTGCTTACCATCAACATAAAGGTCAAGTGTTTCGTTGAGATATCTTCCCTGTGCAGTTGAATTGACACCAAGATTTCTTGTTATGTCTGCTTCTCTTTGTGCAGCTGCGCCGCTTAATGTTATTTGGAATTGGAATTGGGCAATATATCCGTTTGATGACTGCTGAGGAACATTCACATATGCACAACTCTGGTCTCCCCTACATACAGAGGCAATATCATTTTTTCCACCCTCAAAAACAGTCTGGTTTCCTATTTTAGCTTCAAATTTTCCCTGCTGGGCAATTAAACTCTGTAAGTCATTTGGTGTTGCTCCTGCAATTTCAATGAGCATAAAATTATTGCCGGATAAATCAGAAACTGGTGCAACCTGAAGGTCTGTAAGGCCAAATTCATTAAGCCTATTTTGCGTAACAGAAACAAGATCAGCAACTTGCGATGATGATAATTTCAGGCCTTGTGCCTGGACCAATGCACGGGCTCCGCCAACCAAATCAAGCCCAAGCCTAATATTTGTTTTTGGGATGTTTGATACAGTTATGTCCGGAGTCTGGTTTGAGTAGTAAATAATTTCAGGTCCATCTGTAACAATATCCAATTTCTGGCTTTGATTTGAAGGAAATTTTGAAGAAATTACTGCTGAAAAATCCGCAAGGTTATTTATTGGATTACCATTTATTGATTTTATTATCTGCCCTTGAAGTAATCCCTGCTGGGAAGCTGTTGAATTTGAACCCACACTTGTAATTAAAACACCACTTTTCAGAAAAGATGGGGGAAAACTAAATATTGCCAATATTGAAAATAAAAGGACTATTATCAAAAGCCAGATTCTGAAAGTTAATTTAAGCGACATTTTTTTCCTTTTTTAATGCATACCATTTAATTATTGAGACATTTGTCAGCCAAGTATTGAAAATATCAAAGCCTATTCCAATAAGAATTATTGTGAAAATCTGGGTGAGGACATTTGAATAAGAACCTGTAAGTATCAGGGCAAGACCTACTGCAACAAAAGAAGTAAGAACCATTGTCATTCCTGTTTTGAATGCACCCCATATTTTTCTGTTAACTGACATTTCATGTCTTCTAAGAACTCTGTTTGTAAGAAGAATGTCTGTATCAACACTGTATCCAATAAGCATAAGGAAAGCAATAATTCCTGCGCTTGACAGCTTGAATCCAAGCATGTTAAATGCTGTTAATGTCATGAAAATATCTGCAAACGCGGATATGATAACTGCAGATGAAGGAACAAATGTACGAAACATAATAAAAACAACAAGGGCCATTAGAACAAAAGCGATGATAACTGCTATCACAAGCTGCTGGAAAAAGCTGGAGCTTAAAGTTGAGCCAGTGAATTCAAAACTGCTGTTTTGGCTTGTTAGTTGGTATCCAAGATAATTTTCCAGGACAGTTCTGGTTGTGTTTGCATCAGATGTTGTTTCAATAACAATTGCTTTTTGCTGGTTTGTAATCAAATCAGAGATTGCTCTTACATCCAAACTTGCAAGTTTGCCTGACAAATCAGACTGGATTTTGTCAACAGAAATGTTTTCATAAATTGTGACAGAAGTTCCACCTGTAAGGGAAATATCTTTTCGGACAAAGTCTCCGTGTACATGATAAAAATAAAACATGTATGCGAAAGATGCAATAAGGATTATTGCAGGTATAATAAGAAGCACCTTGTAATTCTTGTCATGAAATCTTGAGAATTTTGATGCAAATCTTTCTTTGTGAGGAATTTCTTGTGAATGATTTTCTGTTGCCTGTTTTGTTTCGTTTTTTTCTTCCATTTTTAAAATGCGCCGGCCGGGAATTGAACCCGGGTCAATTGGTCTCTTCGTAATAAGTTACCTGGAAGCCAATTATTCTACCGTTAAACCACCAGCGCGTTGACAGTATAAAAAATTAATTGTTTTAAAGGTTTGCGTAAGAAACGCGCTCGGTAGGATTTGAACCTACGACAACCAGGTTAGGAACCTGATGCTCTATCCAGGCTGAGCTACGAGCGCAAGCCAATCTTGATGCAGGAGAGAGGATTCGAACCTCTGAAGGCACTAAGCCACGAGATTTTGAGTCTCGCACGTTTGACCACTTCGTTACTCCTGCTTGTATAAATCATATGGATTTATGATATTTTTAAGGATATCCTTTCTTTCTGCTATTGTAGTTTTTTGGGGCAAAAACCAAATTTTTCCCAGATTAAATATTTGGTCATGTGTTTTGGATTAGAGGGTTTAATCTCTTTAAAAAATCTTTTTATTGAATTAATTCTATTTATTTCCAATATTTGAACATCATGATTATTTCTGTTATTTTCAAATCCTTTTTTTATTGTTCTCTTGACACCTTTGTATCCTAAATTGTTTATTAATTTAAAAATTTCATCATTAAGTTTTTTTGAGATAGTTGTAAACCTAAGCCTTATTTTAGTGTGATACTTAAAATTAAATTCATCAGCATATTTAGTATAATCTCTTTGACAAAATATTCCTCCATCAGTATCAAATAATCCCCTAATAAAAGGCTCAATTATTTTTTTATTTGAATTAATAATCCAAGTAGGAACTCTTGCAGTGGCAACCTTCTTTCCTTTAGGAAGGCCAAATTCAGATAAAATTCTTCTGATAATTGATTTTTTATATATAGAAATTCCATAAACCTTCCAGTAATGAAAAATTTTTGGTTTAGTAGGAACTATTGTCTCACTCACTATTTTAGAAATACATTTATCATAATATTCTTTATCTTCTAAAGGGTCTCCTGCAAGAAATAAACATCTTTCATCACTTTGGATCCATCCATCCCCAATCATGGCACCACAAAATTCTGCCTTTTTTTCATCTTGAGTCTTACCCATTTTATTTTAAAGATTCAAAGGGATAAAAAGGTTTATAAAAGCATCCAATGTTGTTTTTTTGGAGACGGCCATAGTAGGTCGGAAACACCTGTTCCCATTCCGAACACAGAAGTTAAGCCTCCTACGCCGTTTGTGTTAGTGTCCCACAAGACGCGAAACAATGGTGCTGTCTCTCATATTCTTTAAATTTTATACAGAAATGATATTAAAAAATTATTAAAAATATTTATTCAAGCCTTCTTGAATTTTGCAACAAGGTCTATGTAATCTGCCTGGCCAAGAAAAACGGACCTGCAACAGAATCTTTCCACACCAAGGTCGTCAAGAACTTTCTTTGATTTCTCTCCTGCAGCAACTCTTTTTTTGTATTCTTCCCACAAATGACCAATTGGTTTTCCGCATGAGAAGCATCTTACAGGGATTATCATATTACTAACCCTCAAATCACATTTTTAAAGGTTTTGATGAACACTTCATTTTTTCAGGTTAAGATTTAAATAACCTTTACACTTTTTTAAAAAATGGAAAAAGAAAAGAAAAAATCTGTTTTGATTGAACTGAAAAAAGTCTTCAAGTATTATTTTATGGGGGAAAACGTTGTAAAGGCAGTTGATGGCATCTCTATTAAGGTTAATGAGGGTGAATTTATCGCTATAATGGGTCCGTCTGGCTCTGGAAAAAGCACTTCAATGAATCTTGTGGGAAGTCTTGACGTTCCAACTAAAGGCCATATCTTCCTTGACGGAGAGGACATCTCTACTTTTTCTGAATCAGACCTTGCGCAGTTAAGAGGCCAGAAGATTGGATTCATTTTTCAGTCATTCAATTTAATCCCTAATTTGACCGCAAAAGAAAATGTGATGCTTCCCATGACTTTTCAGGGAATACCTGAAGAAGAAAGGGAAATAAAATCTGAAGATCTTTTGGAAATGGTTGAATTGGGAGACAGGATGAACCATTATCCGAGCCAGCTTTCCGGAGGCCAAAAGCAGAGAGTTGCCATTGCAAGAGCACTTGCGAATGATCCTGAAGTTATTCTTGCAGATGAACCTACAGGAAATCTTGACACTAAAACAGGAAGCATTGTGATGCATTTTTTAGACAAATTGCACAAGCAAGGAAAAACAATAATAATGATTACGCATGAACCCGAACTAGCAGAGTATCATGCTGAAATAGTTTACTGGCTTCGTGATGGAAAGCTCGAGAGAACTACGAGAAAGAAAAAAGGTAAAAGATATGTCGACGGCGAAATTAAGAGATTAGTTAAAGCAAGAAAGTAATCAAATTTATAACTTCTATTTCATTTCGTTTTTTTAGATTAAAATGATAAAAGATTATTTTGTTCTGTCTGTAAAAAATTTAAAGCATAGGGGGCTGCGTTCATGGCTTACTCTCTTAGGAATTGTAATTGGTGTAACTGCAGTTGTGGCATTGATTTCGCTTGGCAATGGATTGCAGACAGCTGTTGCAAGCCAGTTTGGAGTCAGTTCAACAGATTTAATAACTGTACAAGCAAGTGGAATTCAATATGGGCCGCCTGGTTCAGGAGCTGTTGTTCCACTTACAACCCAAGATTTAACCCAGATTAAAAATCTGCCAAGTGTCAAAGCAGTAGCAAGAGATATCGTACCTGTAAAAGTTATATTCAATCAAAAAGCTGTTTTTAGTTATGCAACAAATATCCCTTCCGGGTCAGACCGGCAATTTGTTTATTCACAGATAAATGCACAGGCAATTAGTGGGAGATTGCTAAAAGATGGTGATATTGGAAAAATTGTAGTTGGTTATAATTTTTATACTGATTCAAATGGATTCGGGAAAGCAGTTATTCCTGGAAACACAATAATGATACAAAACAAAAGTTTTCAGGTTGTCGGAATTTTGTCAAGGCAAGGTAGTTTTGTTTTTGATAATGTTGTTTACATGAACCAAAATGACTTAGATTCAATAAGCAATTACGGAAACAGAATAGATATTATTGCAATTGAACCCGCAAGTAAAGATCTTGTTAACAGAACAATCAGTGATGTTGAAAATCTTTTGCTTAAATTAAGGAATGTAAAGAAGGATGCTGAAAATTTCCAAATTTCAACTCCAGAAGCTTCCCTGAATCAAGTAAAACAAATACTTAATGGGGTACAGATTTTTATTGCCATTATTGCATCAATTTCAATTTTTATAGGAGCAATAGGAATTGTAAACACGATGTTTACATCTGTTTTGGAAAGAAGAAAAGATATAGGGATTATGAAATCAATTGGGGCAACAAATGAGCAAATATTTCTTCAGTTTTTCATTGAGTCAAGCCTTCTTGGGCTTGTTGGGGGAATTATTGGGGTAATTTTGGGAGAATTTGTGGGAATTTTTGGTACAGTTGGAATAAATAGCTTTCTCGGAAGACATTTGCCAATAACAATAAGCTTAGGATTGATCTTAAGTGCACTCATTGGGAGTTTTTTAATCGGAGGTATTGCGGGAATTGTTCCTGCATTGAATGCTGCAAAACAAAATCCTGTCGAAACATTGAGAGAAGAATAAAAATGATGAACAAAGAACTGATAAACTATTCAATAAGAAATTTGAAACACAGAAAGGGAAGAAGTTTTCTTACTGTTTTTTCCATACTTATCGGAATAGCGACGATTTTTATTTTCATAAGTTTTGGTCTTGGTCTATATAATTATACTCAAAACTTTGTCCGGGGAGGTTCTGCTGACAAAGTTTTGATAATGGCAAAGGGATTAAGCGGTTCAACAGGATTGGACACGGGAGTTACATTCACTAATTCAGACATAAGGGCAGTTAAGGGAGCTTCTGGAGTTTATCAGGCAACTGGAATCTATGACAAGATTGTACAAGTGACAGAGAACAATGAAAATAAGTACGCTGTTTTAATCTCTTATGACCCATCCGTTCCTATAGTTCTTCAAAGTTTTAATGCAGAACTAGACTCTGGAAGGTTTTTGCAGCCAAGCGATACAAGAAAAGCTGTTCTTGGCTACAATTATAAAATTAATGGGAAAATTTTCAGGAAAGCTGTGCCATTGGGAAGCCAGATTGAAATAAATGGAACAAAACTGCAGGTTGTTGGATTTCTAAAAGCTCTTGGCAATCCCCAGGATGATGCAAGTATCTACATAACAAACGATTATTTCAAAACACTTTATCCTGAAACATCTTCTTATGCAGAAATTGTAGCAAAAGTTGACATAAAAAATATTGACACAGTTGTTTCAAACATACAGCAGGCATTAAGAAATGAAAGGAACGAGAAAAAAGGACAGGAAGATTTCTTTGTGCAATCATTCCAGGATTTGTTAAAATCTTACATGTCTGTACTGAATATTATAATCGGATTTGTAATTTTAATTGCACTTACTTCTGTACTTGTATCTGGTATAAACACTGCAAATACAATGATTACTTCTGTTTTAGAGAGATTTAAGGAAATAGGGGTTCTTAAGTCAATGGGGGCAAGGAATTCAGAAGTGCTTGGTATTTTCCTCTTTGAATCTGCTTTCCTAGGCATGATGGCAGGAATTTTGGGGGTGATACTTGGATTTGTAATGACAACGATTGCTGGGAGCATTCTTGCAAACTTGGGATTGTCATTTTTAGCCCCTTATTATTCAATATGGCTTTTTGTGGGATGTATTCTTTTCGCTACATTTACAGGGGCTATTTCAGGGGTTATTCCTGCAATAAAAGCTTCAAGAATAAATACTGTTGATGCCCTTAGATATGAATAGGAAGGAATGATATAATTACTAAAGATTTAAAAATTAAAATAAGCTAAAAAAACTTATGGGAAAAGAGATTATAATTATATTTCTTGTAGCTTTTTTTGTTTTTAGCGGCCTTAGCTTTACACGTGCAGATTCCTCATCATGCAATCTTCAGGTCTCGCTTGTAAATCAAGACCCTTATCCCGCTGTTCAGGGGGATACTGTAAAACTCTTGTTTCAGGTAAGTGGAGTTCAGAGTGCTGCTTGTAATGGTGCAATGTTTAAGCTTGATCCAGGTTATGCCTTTTCTCTCACACAAAATAATAGCATACAAACTTTGCAGGGAAGCACATTTAGCCAGAATTTTAACAGCAACTGGGTTATTCCCTATGTGTTAAATGTAAACCCTGATGCACCTGATGGGGATTCACAGGTAACTGTTTATTATGCCCCAGGAAATAATGTCATAAATTTCCCTGCATCCGGTTTCTCCCAGACATTTAATATTACTGTTCAAGACTCAAGGGCAAAGTTTGATATTTTTGTAAGTAATTATGATTCTACAACAAAAACAATAACATTCCAGATTTTGAATACAGCAAAGGTGGATGTAAAGGCTGTAACGATAACTATCCCTGAACAAAGAACAATGCAGGTTAAAGGAGCAAACACAAACATTGTTGGCGATATTAATTCCAATTCATACACTTCCGCTGATTTTATAGGCACACCATCAAATGGGAACATTACCCTTCAGGTTTCATACAGTGATCAAGCTGGTGTGAGAAGAACAATTGATCAGAATGTAACATATGATTCTATTTATTTCACAAATATTCCATCATCCGGCAGCAGTTCAGGGACAATAATAATTATTCTTTTAATTATTGCTGCTATAGTAGGTTATTTTATTTACAGAAATAGGAAAAAAAAGAAGAGATTGCTTGCTGAAAGAAGGAATAAAATAAAATAAACATTATTTTTATCCAAAAAAGATAGAACTCAACCATAAGAAAATTTAAAAACTACCCTTTTCTTTAGGGATAGTTAGAATAAAAAAGAGTAAAATGACAAAAAAATGCATTTATTGCAAGGCAGAAATACCAGACGAGAGTGTTATTGACTTCTGTGAAAGATGCGGTGTTGGGGTATGGGGAAGAAAAATGTTCAACACAATACTGAAAAACATGGAAGAGGCAAGAGACAAGCAAGACTTGGTTTCTACTAATACAATCGGTATTACAAAACTTGAAAAACCAGATTCAAGGGATTTCAGGCGATAATTCTTAAATTTATGATAGATAAGGTTTTTAAATAGAATATTTGTGAATGATTTATGGTCAGAAGAAAACCAATAAGAACACGGGGAAAAATACAGTTTAGTAAGTATTTCCAGAAATTTAAAGAAGGCGACAATGTGACGGTAATAAAAGAGCCTTCAGTTAGCTCAAGCTTTCCATTAAGGATACAGGGAAGAACAGGAATTGTTGAAGGAAAACGCGGAAGGGCTTATGTAATAGAACTTATGGACCATGACATGGAAAAAAGATTTATAATAGAACCAATACACTTAAAGAAGATAAGTAATGGAAAAACAGCTAAAAAATGATAAAATATAGAGAACCATTAAGCATGACAGAATCTTTGGAATACATAGATGATGTCAAAGACAAAGAAAGCGAAAAAGAATCAGAGGGGGATATAAAGAAATTCATAAAAAAATTTGTTAAATTGAAACCAGAGGAAGCAAAAAAACTCAGGGAAAAATTAACTGGATTGAATCTGCTTAAATTAAAACAGGAGTATATCTCAAAAATAATAGACATTATGCCAGAGGATTCAGATAGCTTAAACAAAATTTTCACAGATGTAAACCTTGATGAAGATGAATCAAAAAAAGTGCTTGAAACAATTGAGGAATTTAGATAAAAACAATGGAAAAGGAAGAATATGCAATAGTCTTAGAGTACCTTCCGAACGGGTACCCCTTAGAGAGAAAAATGATGCCTATAGCTCAGGCTATAGGAGAAGTCAATATGACTCTTTTAGAACTAGTTCCTAGAAGAGGGATTTCACTTGAAGTCGGAGAAAGAGTTTACATAGGCGAAGGAAAAAGGGACAAGGTTTATTACATCCTTGGAAGACTTAACAAGGAAAAGCTTACAGAATCTGCAAAAAATCAGCTTGAAGAATTCATAGGTAAAATAGTTAAGGAAAAAGAAAAAAGGTTTATTGACTTTTTCAACAAGTCAGAAGCAATAAACAAGAGAATACACCAAATAGAATTAATCCCCGGATTCGGAAAAAAACATACTCAGGAAATACTAAATAAAAGAAAGGAAAAACCTTTTGAGAGCTTTGAAGACATGAAAGAAAAGATTCAGAATCTTCCTGATCCTGAAAAGGCGATAGAAAAAAGAATATTGGAAGAGCTTACAGGAGATGAAAGGTATAAATTATTCGTAAATTAAAATAAAAACAAAATGGAAGCGAAGACAGAAATAAAAGAAGAAAAAAGGCAAATTCAGAAACCAGCATATAAAAATCCTAATGAAAAGAAATATGAAGGCAGGCTTGTAAGAATTGTTTCTGAAGATATAGAGGGAGAAATGGCTGTTTATGCTGGACTGACAAAAATAAAGGGGGTTTCCTGGGGAATTGCAAATGCGATATGCAACACTCTCGGGGTCGACAAAAGAAAAAAAATAGGATCCCTTACTCCTGAAGAAATAAAGAAAATTTCTGAATTTATAAAAAATCCAAAAATTCCAGCTTATCTTTTAAACAGAAGGAAAGATTTTGAAACAGGGGTAGACAAGCATGTTTCAGGAACAGAGCTGGAATTGCAAAGAGAATTTGACATTAAAAGACTGAAAAAAATAAAAAGTTACAGGGGGATAAGGCATGGGGCAGGGCTTCCTGTTCGGGGTCAGAGGACAAAGGCTCATTTCAGAAAAAATAAATCAAAGGGAGCTGGAATAAAAAAGAAAGGAGAAAAAAAGGAGAGGCCTGCAAAACCATATGAAAAATGAAAAGAAAGCATAAAACATATTCAAGACCAAAAAGGCCTTTTGACAAGGCAAGGATAGAAGAGGAAGCTCAGATAAAGGAAGACTATGGGCTGAAAAATAAGATAGAGATATGGAAAGCTGATTCCCAGATAACATCAATAAGGGAAAAAGCGAAAAAATTAATTCCTGCAGGACCGGAAAAACAAAAAGTCCTTTTTGATAGGCTGAAAAAGATGGGACTTAAATCAGATACTTTAACAGATGTTCTTTCTCTAGATAAAAAAGATTATCTTAACAGAAGACTTCAGACAATTGTTTTCAAGAAAAGGCTTGCAAAAAGCCCAAAACATGCAAGGCAACTTATTGTCCATAAAAAAGTTCTTGTTAATGGCAGGGCTATAAACAGTCCTTCCTATACTGTCCCTATTGAGCTTGAAGAAAAGATATCTTTAAAAAAAGTAAATAAAATGCCTAATTTAAATGAGAATGCGGGAGAAAAAAATGAGTGAAGAAGAAAAAGAAAAAAAAGATGAATTAGAAAAAAAAACGGAAAAACAAGAGGTGGGAGAAAAAGAAGATGAACGGGGAAAAGAAGAAAATGAAGAAAAAAAGAGGGAGAAAGGAAAGGCAGAAGCAGTTGTCAATATTTATACTTCATTTAATAACACTATTGTTCATGTCACAGATATGTCAGGAAAGACACTTTCAAAGGTAACTGGTGGAATGGTAACAAAGCACGGAAGGCTTAAGGCAAATCCTACAATTGCGATGTTTATCGCAAAAAGGGTTGGTGAACAGTTAAAGGAACTGGGAGTTGGAAATCTTTATTTCAGAATAAGAGCCAAGACGAGAAATCCCGCACCTGGACCTGGAGCAAATGCGATAATAAAGAGCCTTTCAAGGGAAGGTTTTAAGATACTTAATATCCTTGACACTACAAGATTCCCACGCGGAGGGCCAAAGAAGAAGGGGGGAAGAAGGGGAAGAAGGCCGTAATTCAATAAATTTAAATACGAAAATAATAAAGTCTTAAAATGAAACTCATAGAAAAAACAAAGGATCAGATTATTTTTACTGCAGAAATGGATGAAAGCATTGCAAATGCAATAAGAAGGTATGTAAAACAGGTTCCTGTAATTGCAATTGATGAGCTTGAGATTTCGAAAAATGATTCTCCTCTTTATGATGAAACTGTTGCGCACAGGGTTGGTCTTATTCCCTTAAAAATGGACAAGTCAGCAGAAAAAGGTAAACTTAAACTTAGCGTAAAAAGGGAGGGGACAGTTTACTCCGGAGATATAAAGGGACATCCGGAGATTGTTTATAAAGAAATACCAATAACAACTCTGGACAAGGGGCAGGAACTTGAGTTTACGGCAACTGTAAAACTGGGAAAAGGTGCAGAGCATTCAAAGTTCTCACCGGGATTAATGTTTTACAGAAATGAGACAGAGATAACAATGGACAAAGATTTCCTTGAAGAAATAAAAAAATTTGCTCCTGAATCAGAAATAAAAGAAAAAGGAAGCAAGATTACAGTAATAGACAACAAGAAAAAAGAAGTCACTGATGTGATTGAAGGCATTGCAATAAAGAAAAAAAAGCGGGCAGAGGTTACAACGGGAAAAGAATTGATAATAACTGTAGAGTCATTCGGGCAGATTGAACCAAAAGATATTTTCAATGAATCTGTTGACATGCTCAGAAAAGATCTTGCTAGTGTTGAAAAAATTGTCGGAAAAGAAGCTTAGGGATATATTTTAAAACAAGAATTCTTAGTAAAATCGTGGTTGCAGACTAAAATCTTACTGGTTTTGTCAGCTCCATTTTGCAAAATAAAATATTGCGGGAATGCCGGAGCGGTCAAACGGGCAACGCTAAGGACGTTGTGGCTTAGTGCCTGCGAAGGTTCGAATCCTTCTTCCCGCATCGAAGGATTTAATAAAATATGGAAAACAAAAACAACACATTTGAAGAAATTTGGAATGCATTAAAAAAATCAAAAAAAATACTTTTGAGCCTTCATCCGAAGCCAGATGGAGATAGTCTTGGCTCTTGTACTGCATTGAAATATGTATTAGAAAGACGGGGGAAAAGTGTTACTTTAATTAGCCAAGATGAGTTGGATGAAAATTTAATGGATTTTAGTTTCTCAAAAGAAGTTAAGTTTGGTAAAAAATTAACAGATTACAATCTTAATAATTTTGATTTGTTAATCTTCATTGATCATGGAACATTAGAGAAACATCCTCAAGAGATTGTATTTATGAATTTTCCAAAAAATTTGAATGTTATTAATATAGACCATCACCATACTAATAAATATTATGGAAATTTGAACTATGTAGACTCTAGAGTTGTGTCTTCCTGTTCAATATTGACAGATTTTTTCGGAAAAGCAAAGATTAATTTTGATAGGGAATTAACAAGACGATTACTTTTAGGAATTTTAACGGATTCCGGTTTTTTTCTTAATGATCATACTCCTGACTCAATCAAAAAAGCAGCATTTTTAATTGAAACGGGAGAAATAGATTATCAAAAAGAGTTTTATGGGCCGATAATGAACCTTTCTTGGAAGGTAAAAAAACTGGTTGGAGAATTGACAAATAATATGAAAAAAGAAAAGATATTTGGGAAAAATGTTGCTTACAGTTATATTCTTGCAAGTGATATCAAAAAATTAAAATTGAATTCTGCAGAAATAAGACTGGGTATTAATTTTTTAAAAGATATCAAAGACGTTGATGTAATATTCACCTTAAGTGAAATGGAGAAGGATATTAAAGGATCTTTCAGATCTAGAGGAGTAGACACAACCTTATTCTCAAAAGAGTTTGGGGGCGGGGGGCATAAAGAAGCATCAGCATTTTATATAAAGAAAATGCCTATTAGGGAAGCAATAAAAAAAGTTTTAGAAGCAATAAAAAGGGTTGGAATCCAGTCCGCATAAACTTTATAAACGACATAAAACTCACATTTTTACCTGCGAGTTGCTCGCGTTAGCAGGAGTTAATACTTCTTGCTAAATGTTAAAATGAAATCAAAAACAAAAATAGACAAGCAGTCGGAAAAGAAAGGCAACCCCCTGTTAATTGAAACAATAAGGCTTGCAAAGAAAACAAATTCTGATTTTTGGCTACGCGTTGCAGGAATTCTCTCTGGGCCAAGAAGAAATCATATTTCCGTAAATCTTGATGAAATAGAAAAAAACACAAAAGAAGGGGATTCTATAGTTATTCCAGGAAAAGTACTTTCACAGGGGGAAATCAGCAAGAAAATAGCAGTAATAGCATTCAGCTTTTCCGAAAAAACAAGAGAAAAGCTATTAAAAACAAAATCACAATCTGTAAACATGGCTGAGGAAATAAAGAAAAATCCGGAAGCAAAAGGACTTAAATTTTTAGGGGGAAAAAATGAAAATAATTGATGGAACAAATGCCGTAATGGGAAGACTTGCGAGCTATGCAGCAAAACAAGCACTTCTTGGGGAAGATGTCGTGATTTTAAACTGCGAAAAGGTGATAATAACCGGCAACAGAAAAAATATACTTGAAGAATTTAATTTCCAGAGGACAAAAATAGGAAGCGGGCAAAAAGGTCCAAAACATTCAAGGATTCCATATATGATTGTCAAAAGGGCGATAAGAGGAATGCTTTCCCACAGGCAGGGAAGAGGCAAGGCCGCATTCCAAAGAATAAAATGCTATGAAAATGTTCCTGAAATGTATAAAGATGCAAAAAAGATAGTAAGCAGCAAAGAAAAAAAAGGAAAATTCATAGAAGTTGAGGAATTAAGAAAGGGAAAATAAAATGAACACAAAAATAATCACATCCGGAAAAAGAAAAACTTCTGTTGCAAGAGCCGTAACACAGGAGGGAAACGGAAAAATAACAATAAATGGAAAACCCTATGAAATCCTGCAGATTTTCGACAGGCTTAAAATTGAAGAACCTGTAAGAATAGCAAAAAATATCTTGGGAAAAATAAATTTTGATATAAAGGTCAATGCGAGAGGTGGTGGAGAAAAAGGTCAGATAGAATCTTCAAGAATTGCAATCTCAAGGGCATTAGTGGCTGCTACAGGAAGCAAGGAGCTTGAAAAAGCATTTTTAGATTATGACCGAACACTTCTTGTCGCAGATGTAAGAAGAAAGGAAGCTTATAAACCTGGTGACAGCAAAGCAAGACGTAAGAGACAGACTTCTTACAGATAAGTAATTTATTTTAGAACTTCTTTATATTTGGGGTCATCCCCTGAGATTATCAGGGTGTGTATATTCCTAGATTCAACATCTGACCTGTATTTCCCATACCACCATACAGCTGTTTCAAGCTGTTTTTTTGCTCTTTCTAAAAGTTCACCATTCCCATTACCCTTATATTCTATAATGTAAACTTCTTTTTCCCCATTTCTGGTCT
>DAHWUG010000003.1 GCA_027334715.1 Nanobdellota archaeon | reverse complement strand
GAACGATTGGGATATCCTACTCAAAAACCAATAGCTTTACTTGAAAGAATAATAAAAGCAAGTTCTAACAAAGGAGATATTGTCTTAGACCCTTTTTGTGGTTGTGGAACTACCTTAGTAGCTTCTCAAAAATTAGGACGTAAATGGATAGGGATAGACATAAGTCCTACTGCTTGTAAATTAATGGCTAAGAGAATTAGACAACTATTTAGCATAAGTATTCATGTCATTCGTGGTGATGTAGATTTAAATTATATTAAGAAATTACCACCTTTTGAATTTCAAAATTGGGTTGTAGTAGATAAATTTTTGGGAAGTGTTAGCAGAACAAAATCAGGGGATTTTGGTATTGATGGTATGACTCCACAAATAACTGGTGGTTTTCCTATTCAAGTTAAGCAAAGCACGGATATAGGTCGTAATGTCATTGATAATTTTGAAACTGCTATGGATAGAGCAAAAAAGAAAAAAGGGTATATTGTTGCTTTCTCTTTTGGAAAAGGTGCAGTTGAAGAAGTAGCAAGGATAAAAAATGAAAAAGATATACATATAATTCTTAGAACTGTCCAAGAACTTTTAGATGGGAAAGTTGAAGAATAATTTTTTTATTTAGATTACCAACCTCTAATGCACCAGAGTAGTGGAACAGACTCAGCGTCTGATTTATAATAATACCAATTAATTAATTTAAGCTCAATGTATAATGAACATTTTTAGAACTTCAAGACTTCAAAGAGAATATGAAATGAATTATCCTGAAATTTTTGTAAGCCCCCTGATTATGAACTATCTGTTTCTTACTCACAATTAGGCTATTTACCTACCTCTCAAGATGTCTCCCCGACAGATAATGAAAAAGAAGCGCTTAGTAGCCTTAAAAAACTAGCACTGCTTAAAAAAAGTGAAATAGGGAATAGGTACGTGTTAAGCTTCAAATTCAACTTCTTTTTTAACCTCTTTCCCGTCAATATTTGCAATTCTTACAATCTTTCCCTTCCTCTTTGCAAGCTCTCTGATTTTGGCATAGTCAGTTTCTCCTTTTGGAAGTATGATTTCCTTTATTATGAATGTGTGTTCAATGTTCCCCTTTTTTAAATCAGGAAAATCCCAGAAGAAATCGTCCTTTACTTTGCTGTAATACTTTTCATCAAGCTCTAGCTGGCAGAATTTATCATCTATTTTGTTCTCTCCTTTTCCTGGTTTTGGGAGCTTTGCCTTTATCCTTAGTTTGATTCCGGGCCCATCTGCATTCAAAAGAAAGTAATAAACTTTTGGAGCTATCTCTCTTATTTGTTTGCCCGTCAGTTTGTCTGCTTCATAAACTATTTTACCCTCTTTTTTCTTTCCTGACAGCCCGGTAAGTTCACCTTTGCTCCAGATGTTCCCCTTGAATGATGCATCTCCAAGCTCTGAAACAAAGTTGACAAAGTCATTTGCAAATTCAAAGCTGCTTTTTACTTTTATACTCTTTGTTTTCCAGATGCTCAAAAGAGCCCTTTTTCTATATTCACCTTTTCCAAACCTCACAAACTGCTTATGAACAGACTCATCTGCCTTCCCTGAAAATATTTTTTTTATGAAGTTCATAAAAATTTTTATTCACAAACCTTTATAAATTTTAACTACCATTCACTAATTAATGGTTAAAATAGACGAAGAATACTTTGAAAAAACAATGGGTCTTATCATTTTTCTTGCATTAATAGCCCTGACCTTTTTCCTTTTGAGGCCTATTATTTTATCTATTTTTTCAGGTTTGCTCCTTGCCTTTATTTTTGCCCCTGTTTATGACTGGGTTTACAAAAGAACAAAGTCAAAAAACCTGAGTGCTTGGCTGATTATGGTTATAGTTTTCATAGCTATTTTTCTGGCAATCTGGTTTTTAACCCCTCTTCTTATTGATCAGTCTTTCAAGATATTCCAGGCAGCTCTTCAAATAGACTTTTCTGCTTTGCTTAAGGGTTTTTTCCCAAAATTATTTACATCTACCCAGTTTTTAAACCAAGTCAGTTCAGCATTATCTTCTTTCATTCTTAATGCTACAAATACAATAACAAGCTCACTGACAAACATGCTTATTAATTTTCCAACAATAATCCTTCAGCTTGTGGTCGCCCTCTTTACATTCTTTTTTGTTCTCAGGGATAAGGATGAGGTCATGGATTATCTCAAAAGCCTTTTACCATTTCCAAAAGAAGTTGAGAAAAAATTATTTGAAAATTCCTCTGAAATAACTAAATCAGTCATATACAGCCATATCTTTATAGGAATAATTCAGGGACTTATTGCAGGAATTGGATTCTTTATCTTTTCCATTCCCAATGCATTGTTCCTTACTATTTTAGGGGTTGTTGCAGGAATACTTCCTATTGTCGGAACTCCCGTAGTGTGGATTCCTGTTGCAATATACATGTTTATTGCAGGAAACACGACAGCTGCATGGGGAATTATAATATTTGGGTTAATCTCATCAATTGTTGAGAACATCTTGAGGCCAATATTTGTTTCAAGGATGACAAAGATGCATTCTGCCGTGGTCCTTATTTCCATGATTGGTGGAGTGTTCTTCTTTGGAATTCTTGGATTTATTTTGGGTCCACTTATTGTGGCTTACCTTCTGATAATCCTGGAATTATACAGGAAAAAGCCATCGCCCAGTCTGATAATTCAGGAACCGCCAAAAAAAACAAATGATTAACCTTTCATAAGATATAAATATAAAAATAGATTTTTCCAATTATATCTGTAAAATATTTTAAAAAAGAGGAAATTGTTGAAATGATATTAAATGCGAAAATTAAGAAATGGTCATCCGGATTTCCTGTTGCAATGCTTAACAAGGAAACAGCGATGAAATTTGGATTACAGGCAAAAGAAACTATCTTTATCAAGACTCTTTCAAAACACTCACAGGAGATGACTGTTGTTCTAGATATAATTGAAGATGAAATGAGGAATAATGAGATTCTTGTTTCTGATGAAATTGTTTCTAAATTAAACCTTAAAAATCACCAGAAAGTAGATGTTAATCTTGCGCCCGTGCCCAAAAGTGTTGAACTAATAAAGAAAAAGTTGGGAAATAAAGAATTGTCAAAAAATGAAGTCTCTCAGATAATATCCGACATTGTAAATGACCGCCTTTCCGAAGCAGAAATTGCGCTTTTTGTTGCTGCAATGTACAGAGTTGGAATAAGCATGAAGGAGACCGTTTATATGATAAATGCAATGGTAAAAACAGGAAATCGTCTATCATTAAAGAACAAACTGATTGTGGACAAGCATTCCATAGGTGGAGTTGCAGGTAACAGAACAACACCTATTGTTGTTTCAATATGTGCCGTAGCAGGCCTGACATTTCCCAAAACATCTTCACGTGCAATAACAAGTGCGGCAGGTACAGCAGATGTAATGGAAGCAGTTGCGAAAGTTGATTTTTCAGTTCAGGAATTAAAAAAAATAATCAAAAAAACAAACGCTTTCATAATTTTTGGAGGGGGTATGGGGCTTGTTCCGGCCGATTCAAAGATAATAAATGTTGAAAAAGAACTTAGCATAGACCCAAAATCCCAGCTCCTTGCATCTATACTTTCAAAAAAACTTGCAGTCGGAAGCAAATACATCCTAATTGATATACCTTATGGAAAACACGTTAAAGTTTCTACCAGAAAAAAAGCAGAAGACCTCAAAAGAGACTTTGACTTTCTTGGAAAATTATTTCATAAAAAATTGAGATGTGTAATAACCGACGGAAGCCAGCCAATAGGGCATGGCGTTGGTCCTAATCTGGAATTGATGGAAATACTTAATGTTTTAGACCCAAAAAAGCGTAAGCAAAGCCCACTTGACCTTGAAAAAAAATCCCTTTTTATCGCAGGGAATATTCTTGAGATGACAGGAAAAGCAAGACAAGGTAAAGGAACTGAATTAGCAGAAAAAATCCTCTATTCTGGAGAGGCATTTGAGAAATTCAAGGAAATTGTGAAAGCTCAGCAAGGAAGTTTGAGAAAAATAAGATATGCAAAGTTGAAAAAAGATATTTTCTGCAAAAAAACAGGAAGAATAAGAGAAATAGACAATGAAAAGATAAATTCTCTTGCAAGAATTGCAGGCTCACCCATGGACAAACCGGCAGGCATTTACATTTACCATCATGTTGGAGAAACTGTGAAAAAAGGAGACAAAATCATTACAATTTATGCTGAAACCAAGCTAAGAATAAATGAATCCTTGAATTTCTTTAAGGCCAACAATCCTATAAAAATAGGATAAAACAACAATTATATTTTTAAACTACAAAATATTGTCTTTTTTATGAAGATGAGGCATGAAATTTCAGTCATCCGATACAGGAGTATCAAATGAGAGATTCAGAATACAAAAAGAAAATAATAGATTATGTCAAAAAAAACCTGAAAAAGGGGTATACTTTGGAGTCATTGAAATGGGCTCTTGTTGATCAGGGGTATTCAAGGACTCTTGTTGATCTGGCAATAAAAGATGCGAACCTTGAGCTATCCAAGGAAGCTCCTGTTCTAAGCGAAAAGCCAATGATTACTCATGAAATCATTGGGGAGAATGACCAGCCAGTTGAAGTAAAGAAATCATGGTTTAAGAAATTTTTTGGTTTGTAATAATACTGGAATAAGGATATTTTTAGAATAAAGCAGCATAAAATTTATATCTGTTGCACTTAAAATTATTATAAATTATTGACCTTCAGTCTTAACAAATTCTTTTTTGGCATAATCAGCATAAGCTTTTAAAATACAGCAGTTTCTCATTAATATAAGCCTCCGTCGCATAATGGTATTGCACCGGTCTTGAGTCCAGAAGAACCAATGTTCTTCCGCACCATCTTCTTTTAAAAAGGAAAGAAGCAAGCAAACCGGGCCCGCAAGGGCCTCCAGGTTCGATTCCTGGCGGGGGCGTCTTTTTTTAAGAAATCACAAGAGATTTATTATAGAAAAATCGTTATTTAATGGCTATGATAAATATTTTTTAGCAACTATTAAAAGGAATATTTATTTTAAATTGTTATGAAAGTGGCACTTTTTACAGATGTTTTTTCTCCAAAAATGATCAGTGGTGTTGTTGTTTCAACAGTAAATCTTGCTAAAGGGCTTGCAGACAGAGGACATAAGATTTATATTATTTCTTCTAAAAACAAGGACAAGAAAGAATTCAAATATAAAAATATAAAAGTTTTGAGAGTACCCTCTGTACCTGCATTTTTGTATCCAGGGTTTAGACTTACAGGTTTCTACAGCCCAAAAATAACAAAATACCTTGGGAACGAATGAGTTGAGGTAATACAGTTTTCCACACCATTATCTATTGGATTAATGGACATCCTTACTGCAAAAAAACTTGATATTCCTTTAGTGGGCACATTTCATACATCTGTGGAAAATTTAAAGGCATCTTTACACCTAAACTCAAAAAGCATGGAAAAAGCCCTTCAGGAATACACCCGTTTTTACTATAAAAGATGTGACTTAATCACTTGTCCGTCTGAAAGCATACTAAAAAAAATGATTAAAGAAGGCATAAAGTCCAAAAGAAATATATTTATTTCCAACGGAATAGACAAAAAAGAATTTGATAATAGCAAATCAAAAAGATTAAGAAAAAAATATAATCACTATGGAAATCTAATTTTATTTGTGGGAAGGGTTTCTGTAGAAAAAAATATTTTATGCTTGCTTGAGATTTTTAGGATAATAAATGAAGAAATTCCTTCAACTAAGCTGTTATTTGTTGGTGATGGTCCTCAAATGAAGGAAGTGAAAAATAAGATAAGAAAACTTGATTTGGAAGACAAGATTATCCTTTTAGGCCGGATTGAGCATGATAGACTTGTAAAATCCGGAATTTTCGGGGCATGCAATTTGTTCATGACTTCTTCTCTTACAGAAACGCAGGGAATTACAACTTTGGAATCCCAGGTTAACGGTTTAGTTTGCGTTGGAACCGATGCTCCTGGAACAAATGATTTGATAGAAAATAATTACAATGGTTTTTTGATTATGGATGGAAACAAAAAAGAATTTGCAGAGAAAGTAATAAAACTACTAACAAATAAAAAATTGTATCAGAAAATGAAAAAAAATACTTTAAAAGAAGTTAAAAAACATGAGATGAAAAAAGTAATTGATCAATGGGAAAAGGAATTATCTTATTTAATAAAAGAAAAAAAATTATCTAAGATTTAATGAAATCAAATCTTCTCTATCCTCTTTCCAACAGCTCTTGATGCATCTCTTAGCAAAACATAAATAACAATTACAAGCAAAACAAATCCGCCTATGAGGTAAGTGATATCTTTTACATACTTTAGCATTGCGCCAAAGTAAATTCCGGAGTAAAATCCAAGCGCTGTCATGACCAAAGAATAAATGAATGTGACAATTGCCGAGTAAATCAGGAAAGTTTTTGTGGGAATTTCTGAAGCTCCTATAAGAAGTATGCCCGGCACAGGAAGAGGCGGCGTTAGTTTTACTGCAGCGATTGTTTTCCCTGGATTTTCATGGAGATATTTCCTTATTTTCCTTATTCTTTTTTCTTTAAGCCAGTGTGAGACATACTTATCAATGACAAATTTTTTACCAAACCTTCCTATATAAAAAACAATTAAGTCGCTTGCAATGTTTCCGACAAAAGAGATAATTAGAACATAATACACATTAAAAATTCCAAGCGACGCCGCAAAAGCAGCAACGTAAGTTACAATTGGGCCCTCAATAATAATTAAAATAAGCATTATGAGGTATCCATTAGCCTGAAGAAAATTAAGCAAAGTAGCAGGATTTGCCGTGCTATTAAAAGCAGACATTACCACACTATTGTTAGTTGGCCGCAGTGTACTTAAAAATGCCCAGTCCATTTTCATAAAAAACAAATATTAGTTATAAATCTTTTTCAAAAGCCTCAGGCAGGATTTGAACCTGCGGCCTATTGATTACGAATCAATTGCTCTGCCACTGAGCTACTGAGGCATTATTATTAAAAATATTCTATGTATAAAAGTCTTCTTAATTTTTTTATGTTAAACATTAAATTATTTTAGAATTCTTCTTGTTAAAACTAAAATCTTCTGCTAATTAGGAAGAGCTCCTCAGATTAATAAAAAATTAATCAATTACCCGAAGAGCGCGCTGAGACCTTCTGCAGCAGCTGCTTTAGGTTCTTCCTTAGGCTTTTCTTCTTTCTTTTCTTCCTTGCCTTTTTCTGCAGCAGCAGGAGCTGCTGAAACCAAAGCCGCATTTTCAAGCTCTTTTGTTATGTCAACGCCTTTAAGGCTTGCAACAAGGGACTTTACTTTTGAGTCGTCTGGCTCAATTCCTGAAGCAGAAATAACCTTTTTCAGATTCGCTTCATTTACTTCTTTCCCTAATTTATGCAACAAAAGTGCTGCGTATATGTACTCCATTTTAAACCTCCTGAGAATTTTGTTGAGCATTTGCATTTACTTGAGTTTGAGATTGTTCTAATGGTTGCAAGAGCAAGGATATTGCTTTTTCCTGCATTCCCGCTTTTCCAATCAGGAATTTTATTGTTTCTTTGTTGGGATATGCAATTTTTACTGCAAATCCAAGGGATTTTGAAAATGCAGATTTCAAATCTGAAATTGTCTTGTCTCTGTCTATGCTAATTTCCAGATAAAGTTTCCTTTCTTTCAAGTCAAATGCAGCTACAGGAATAAATCCTATTGAAAAAGGAAGTATCCTCAGCTTGTTGAGCATGTCTGCAGCTCCTGCAGATATTTTCTCTCCGGCTTTTGCAACAACCTTTGGTTCTTTTATTGTTATCTTCCCTTTTTCTATCTGAATTTTTATTCCAAGCGCACCAAGCTCAGATATTGCAGGCCCGGGTATTAAATCAGTAGGTCCTTCAGGAATTTCAATGTCAGATAATGCTTCCTGTCCCGGTTTTGCCTTTGCAGGGCTTTTCTTGCTTATCAATTCTGCAGCAAGGTCAAAGGAATCTTCATCTGAGAAGAGTATTGCCGTGCTGTCCTTGATATGATTCTCCAGTTCCTTTAGTTCGCTTATACCTGATGTTTCCAAAGCCATGAAAATTATATTCTTCTTTGGAACCTTCACAACAGCCTTGCCCCTTAATTTCTTTGATATTTCCTGATACTGGGATGATGGAATGTTTTTTATTGAAGCTACAAGTATTGTTTTTTTGCTTTTTATCAGATTAGAAAGTTCTGAAACAACATTTTTCTTTCTTTCAGATACATGCGCTGTTTTATCATTCACATTGTTTTTTGATTTTTTTGCTGCCACTTTACTTTATCCTCACTTTTTGCGGTTTAGTCATTGTGAATTTTATTTCTATATTTTTCATGTTATCATTTCCTTTTGGCATTACTTTCAGCACCGCATTATAAACAGTTATTATGTTTTCTATTATCTGGCTGTCTTTCATGCTTTGCTTTCCTATTGCAAGTTTTACGCTTGGTTCCTTTATCCTGATTCTTAAGCTGTTATTTATTTTTTCCTTTATTTCTTCTATTCCCTTTTCATTCACGTCCATAAGAATTCCCAATGCAGGAGATGGCATTTTTCCTGCAGGACCAAGAATCTTACCAAATGTACTCGCGACTTTTGGCATTACGCTTGCCTGTGCTATGAAAAAATCATACTTTTTTACAAGCTTTTTCAATGCAGTTTTTTCAGAATAACTCTTGAAATCACCAGGTGTTATTGTTTCGACAGATTTTTGTTTTGTCTCAAAAAAGGCGCAGATTTTCTTTTCTTTTATCTTGAATGGTACATTGACAAAAATATTTATCTGGTTTTTCTTTGGGTCAAATTTCTGCAGGTTTATTATTAGGTCAGCTGTCTGGTCGAATTTTCTTTCATCATTTTTTCTAAGTTCAGCCAATGCTTTTTCTAATTCTTTTTCTATTTCTTTCTGTTCCATTTCTTATTTGCCTCCCATTTTACGCGCCCGCACCATAGAACATATGTGCAAACGACATGGTTCAATCGGCAAAATCAGGAAATAAATTTCATTTATAAACTTTGCTAGCATGGTTAAAATAATCACAATAATGCTTATAAACAAAAACAGTTCTTTTTTTCAATGGAACTTCTTGCCTTGCTTTCTACAGGAAAAGGATCGTGGGCCCAGGTTTCTGGATTGATTAAATATGGAGAATGGGACAATATAATCATTGTAGGCAATGAATTTGCAAAAAAATTCACTTCTGAGAAAAAATTTGAGTTTGTTCTTGTGGATTTGGACAAGAAACTTGTAGAACTCAGAGACGAATTCAAGCAGAAGCTGAATGGAAAAATAAGAGGAACAGAAGTTGCACTAAGCATAGCTTCCGGAGAGGGAAAAGAGCATATGGCCCTCATTTCTGCCTTGATAAATTTGCCAGTTGGAATAAGATTTGCTGCGCTGACAAAAGAAGGCGTTGTTGACCTTTAAAGTGACATTAGGATTTCCTTTATCTCCACGTTCAATTTCTGATGTTAACTATGTCAGATTTATGAAAAAAAATAAAATAGTTAGAGTAGCCCGTGTAACTCCTGATGGTTCATGTATTGCTTTATATCCTTCACATAAACCAAATATTTTTTACGGAGAAGCATTTCATGATTCAGATGATAATTCTCCAAGAAGAAGAATTTTTAGGTCTCAAATAAAAGATTCTGTTTTGCTAAAACTCCTTGAGGGAAAAACAATAGAAGAAGTGACAAAGGGTTATGAAACTTTTGCAGACAACTACTCTTTTTGCAGAAGAGGAACAAAGGACAGAGATTTATTCAAATTCTTGAACACACCTACTTTTGATATAAACGAAGAGCAGGAAGAATAAATTTCTTTAGATACTAATAAACCAGAATACCATAAGCAGGACAAGAATAAACAAGAAAAGCCATGTTGTGAATTTGAATGATTTTTTTGCAATGCTCTTGCTTCCAGTTATTCCCAAAACAGTCAGATAGAAAAACCTTCCACCGTCAAAAATTCCTACAGGAAGCATGTTTATCAATGCCACACTTATGCTTATTATTATAACCCACAGGAGAAGGTTGTAAATGAATGCGCTTATATCACTGCTTAACTTTGACCGGTAGTATACATTAGGATTTCTGAAAGACGAGAACCAGCTTACAACTTTCTGCGCTAAATCACCCTGCTGATTGCTGAAAAAGCCTATTCCAAGCCACGCAATATTTGGATTATCCGGTCTTGGTTCAAGCATGACCTCTTTGTTTATTGCTCCGCTGTCTGTTAGTTCTGTAACAGTTATATTGTCTCCAGGCTTGTATTTTAGCAATTCTGTCTGCAGCTTTGCAACGCTGTCTATCTTTACACCATTTATTCCAGTAATTATGCTACTTAAATTGTCTTTTATTGCAGGAGAATCGTAATAAACAATTACAAAATTGCTGTTATCTTTCTGCGCTTGCAATGCACTTTTAGTTGTAAGATAATTCATGTTGCCAAAGGTTATATTATTGAATCCATTATCTGCTGTAGAACCCAAAAGCTGTTGATATGAGATATTGCTCACATTCATTCCATTAACCATTGAAATTCCTGAAATTGGTATTGCAGCTGTTGCATAAGTATTATAAACAACTCCCGCTGGAGCAAAAGCCAATGAAAAAAATCCTATAAGAACAGCCAAAAACAAAAAGGTAGTTATCAAATTTGCAAAAGTCCCTGCAGAAAGAATTGAAAGCTGGTGGAACTTGGTTGACTTTTCCATGCTTTTTTCATCCTGCTCGACAAATGCTGCCGGGAAAATTGGAAAGAAGTAAGGAAAGAATGCAAAACCAGTTGATTTTATCTTTACATTATATCTCCTCATAAAAATTCCGTGCGCCATCTCATGAGTTATTGCAATTATTGCGATGATTACTATCCAATAAGTGAAGTAAAATGGAGGAAGAAAGTTGAGTTTGAAAACTTGCGGAAGATATGGGAACAATGGAAGTATTGGTGGAATCTTGACTGCCCTTACGATTGCAGGCTCCAGCACATAAATTTTTACAACACCATATATTAGGTACAATGCGCCAATCATAAGCAAATAACCACAGAATACTGATATATAACTAAGAACTGTCAGCGTCTTTTTATTTTTCTTTCCTATTGAATTTATGAGATTTATTCCCCATTTGCTTCTGTATAAGAAAAGGAGGCCGTCTTTTTTCAGGTTCTTTCTTCTTGTGTAAAGGAATATTGAAAAAAATACCAGAAATGCTATCAGAAATATTAAATCATAAACAATAAAACTCATTTTTACTTCCTGTTTATGGGCCTAAAAGCTTTCTTTCCGCATTTCCTGCACCTTACTTTTCCCCTCATTATTTTTTGGGGATCTGCCCTGATTTTTGACTGACAATTTTTGCATACAAAGACATTCTTGAAAAGCCTTGTTGTTGCTTCAGGTATTTTTGACATTTTTTATTTTTCTCTTTTAGTTTAAATCTTCCTTTTTATTACTTTCATTCCTTCAATGTCCCAGTATTCAACATTTGAATTGGGTCCGATATCTGCCTTTAATTCTTCAGGCACTTCCATATCAAGGGTTTCAAAGCTTTCCATATCCATGACACTTGCCCTATTTTCGTTTACAGAAAGAACCTGCCCCTTTCTCTTATCAATCATAGGAACATCAAACCTTTCATGCCCTGGAACAGCTACTATTTTTTTCTGCCCTGATACTATGTGCTCAAGCTCTATTCTGCATTTTGACGCGCCATGCTTTCCTGTTTTGCTTATGTCAATTTTTTTTACAGTGTATACTGAGCCTTCAATTATGAGATTTGTGCCCGGCTTTGCATCATGCGCATTAATAATTTTTAAGACCATGTTTAAAGAAGAGAAAATGCGTTTAAAAAGGTTTTTGATAAACTTAAAACTTAAGGGGCAAGTTTTAAAAACTAACCATCAATTTTTCTTTAATGGCACTCAACAAGAAAGACTTCATTGAAATAGACTTTACAGGAAAAGTCAGTGGGGGAGAAGTTTTTGATTCTACAATCAAGAAAGACCTTGAAAAGCTTCACGAAGGACATGACCATCCTGTAGAAGCAAAACCATTTGTCTTTTCTTTAGGGGAGGGGATGTTTCTAAAATCAATAGATGACTTTCTTATAGGCAAGGACATTGGAAAATATAAAATTGAATTAAAGTCAGAACAGGCTTTTGGAAAAAGAAATCCTTCATTGGTGCAGATGGTTCCGCTTAAAACATTCAGGGATCATCAGATAAATCCTGTTCCGGGAAGTTTGCTCAATTTTGATGGAAGAGTTGGAAAAACCTTGACTGTTTCAGGGGGAAGGGTTATGATAGACTTCAATAATCCTCTTGCAGGCAAAGATGTTGTATACGAAATCGAAGTAAAAAGGAAAATTACAGACATCAATGAAAAAATAAGAGCATTTAACGATTTTCTGTTCAAAAAAGACTTTGATTTTGAAGTTAAAGATAAAAAACTGATTCTAAAAGTGGAAAAAGGCATGAAAAGCTTTATTGAAATGTTCAAGGAAAAGTTTAAGGAAGTTCTTGACCTTGATTTGGAAGTTTCTGAAACAGAAAAAACAGGGAACATACCTGATAATAAGACTGATTAAAAACCACAACAATTTTTATAAATAACACCATTTTCTATCCTCTATGGCAGATGTTTATGAAACAGACCTTACTTCTGATGTAAAAGAGATTGACAAGGAACTTGAAGAGCTTATTAAGAAACAGGCTGCAAAAATAAAAGTCATTGGTGTTGGAGGCGGAGGAGGAAATTCTCTGAGCAGAATGAAGGAGATAGGAATTAAAGGCGGAGAATTAATAGCAGTAAATACAGATGCCCAGGACCTTTTATACAGCACAGCTGACCAAAAAATTCTCATCGGCCGTGAATTAACACAGGGGCTTGGAGCAGGAAGCAATCCAAAGGTCGGCGAAGAGGCTGCAAAAGAGTCAGAGTCAGAGATAAAGAAAAAAATTGCAGGCAGCGATATGATTTTCATTACGTGCGGTTTGGGCGGAGGAACTGGAACAGGCGCAGCCCCCGTGGTTGCATCTCTTGCGAAAAAACAAGGAGCATTGGTAATAGGTGTTGTAACTTTGCCATTTACTATAGAAGGAAAAAAAAGAATTGAAAATGCAATGAATGGCTTAGACAGGATGGAATCTGTCGTTGATACCTTGATTGTTATACCCAATGATAAACTTCTTGAGCTAGCTCCAGATCTTCCCCTGCATACAGCTTTCAAAATAGCAGATGAAATTCTGACAAATGCTGTAAAGGGAGTTACAGAGCTTGTAACTACAGCAGGCCTTGTAAATCTTGATTTTGCAGACGTTAAAGCAGTAATGGTTGATGGTGGTGTTTCTTTGATTGGTATGGGAGAATCAGACAGCACAAACAGGGCAACAGAAGCTGTTGAAAAAGCAATAAACAATCCTCTTTTGGATGTTGACATATCTAATGCAACAGGTTCCCTTGTTAACATAATTGGCGGACCTGAGATGTCCCTTGATGAATGCAAGGTTATTATTGAATCAATAGGAACAAAGCTGAATCCTGAAGCAAAATTAATCTGGGGTGCGCAAATTTCTCCTGACATGGAAAAATCAATCCGTGTTCTTCTTATTGTCACAGGCGTAAAAAGTTCCCAGATAATGGGCAGGGAAGAAAGCCTGGAGACAATAAAGCACGGTGAAATAGAAGAAGAGCTAGGCATAGAATTTTTTGAATGATTTTGACAAAATGAAATTTAGAAGATTTGTAGGCAGTGCATTAGTTGCGACACTTCTTACTGCCCCCATTTCACTTTCTCATGAAAATAAAAAAATCTCATTTAGTGAAAATTTTACAGAATTAGCTTCAAGCAGTAAGTATCTTCATGGCAAAGGAGTTGAATTAGAAAACTGCATAAATGACACCATGCCTCTTGAAATCTCAAGAATCCGAAGATTAATAGGTTTAAAAGATAAATCAAATCCTACTATAATTTATACTGTATTTCCAGATATGGTTACATTAGGCAAATATTACTCAGATACAATTGCGATTGACACATCAAAAGTATATTATGATCGACGTAACACCTGTAGTGAATTAGCAGGTCATGAAGCAGGGCATTTTGGTCTTGACAATATAAGTCTTGAAATGGGTAATGGCCATTGGCCCCCGCAATATAGCATGGAATCTGACAGTTTAAGATTCTGGTGGGATAAAACAGTATCAGAAGGTTTTGCAACTTTATTGAGCGGCAGAGAATTTAAATTAAATCTAAAATGGCCCAAAACAATCAGCGAACTTTCCCATGCTCATCATTATTACTTGGGAAGCCGCCTTCTCTCGGGCTTAGTCCAGGAATTTGGATACAAGCGCCTGATTCCTGTTGTAATAACAAACCCTGCTGCTGATTCAGAAGTATTCCAGCCACAAATATGGCAAAAAAGAATAAGGCATTTAATGAATGCACATAAATGATTTTATTTTCTAAACTTTTAAAAACCAAGAGATTTTATTTAAGATATGGAATTAATTGAAAGGCTTAAGGCATTTTACGAGAAATCAAGAAGAGTTTGGCTTGTATTGAAAAAACCATCAAAAAAAGAATTTGAAATGGTGGCAAAGGTATCTGCAATAGGTGTTTTGCTTCTTGGTGCAATAGGATTTCTTATAGCAGTAATCATAAAACTTCTTTTCTTCAGCTAAAAAATAGAAATCTTTAAATATCTTTTAATTCCAGTTTAGTTATGCTAAAAGGCTTCAAAAGAGGTCTACTGGCAACAAATCTTGCTGCATTAATTCTAGGATGTTCCGCCGGAGAAAAAATTTCAGGTCCAAGCAACCCACCACCAAATAACCCTCCACCGATAGAGCAAAACCACAACCCAACAATTTCTTCATCCCCTGTGATAAGTGTTGATGAGAATCATAATTATTACTATCAAATTCAGAGAAGTGATCCTGATGGGGATAACACAACATGTACTGTTGCAGGCCCGTCCTGGATTTCAGCAAACAATTGTTTGATAACAGGAATAGCACCTGAAGTTTCTTCTGACCAGAGCTTTCCTGTAACAATAACTGCTGTTGATGAACATGGAGCTTCTTCCACTCCCCAAAATTACAGCTTATCTGTAAAAAATCTGTTTAATATTTATTCACTTTCCTCTTCTCAGCAAGCAGGGTTGCAGGTTACAGATACTAATCTTGTCTTTTCTAAGCCAGTCAGTTTTGCAGTTGGTGATATAGTTTCATCCGGAGTTTCTTCAACAACACCTTCTGGTTTTCTTAGGCAGGTTATTTCTGTTTCTCATGATAAAACATCTGTTGCAACAAAAAATGCAGTTCTTGAAGATATTGTAAGAGAAGCTGTCATTTCTAATTATACTTCACTTTTACCCTCACAAGTTCGATCATTTACGGGCCTGCAGGGAGTTTCAAGATCTGTGAATTCAACCCAGGATTTTAATTTTAAACTAAATTTCAATAATGTTGTTCTTTATGATTATGACGGGAATTCTGCAACAACAGATGACCAGATAATTGCAAATGGGTCAGTTAACTTCGATGCCGGCTTTGATTTTGACCTTAGCATTAAAAATTTCAAGCTTGAAAATTTGATGTTTCAGCAGATACTTAATGAATCTTCAGACATAACTATTGGTTCTAATCTTCTTGGAATGGCGGCGTCATACAAAGTAAAGATTGCAGAATACTCCCTTGCACCGGTTGTTATCGGCGTTATTCCAACATTCCCCCCAATTCCCCTGATAATAACCCCAAAAATAGAGATTGATGCAGGGGTAAACTTAACCAAAGCAAATCCTTTAAGTTTCAGAGTAAGGCAGGATATGGTCCTTAATGGGGGAATAAAATACAACAATAATTCATGGACTCCTATTTTGAATTTCTCAAATTTATTCGATTTTACAATTCCGGAAGTGACGGGAGAATTGGGCATCACTGCATTTGCGGGCCCAACATTGAAATTACCTTTTTATGGTGTTGCAGGGCCTTCTGCAAACGCTTTAATAAATATGACTCTTCAGTCTGCAGATGGAAACTGGAAACTTTACGGGGGATTTGATGCTTCTGCATCAGTTTCTGCCGAGGTTTTAAGCCATTTAATTGCATCTTATTCTGTTCCTCTCATTGATTTTGACACTCTTCTGACACAAGGAGCAATGCAAAGTACTCCAAAAATTGCTTATGTAACAGATTTGGGTAATGCAACTTCTGTTATTGCCACAATAAATCCGGATGGTACAGGAAGCAGAACAGTAACTAGCAGCGATTTTCTTGCTAATGAACCAAGATGGTCTCCAGACAGAAAAGAATTGGCCTATAGTCAGTTTGTAGGCAATGGGCGCATGGACATTCATATTTTAGGAAACAATCCAAGGACTATAACTTCTACAGGAGTCAATTTTCCAGGTTCATGGTCACCAGACGGAAATAAGATGGTTATTTCTTCAAGAAGAGATAATAATACAGACATTTATACAATAAATCCTTTAGATGGCTCTGGTTTAACAAGGCTGACAACAGATCCTGCAGAAGAAACATCACCTGTCTGGTCATCTGACAATTGGATTTATTTTTCAAAATTAACTAGTTCTGGGAGAACAATATGTAGAATGAGACCTAATGGGGACAGCCTTAGCGTGATTATTCCGGGATCTTTGAATGCTGATGAAGTAGATATTTCTCCCGACGGGAAACAATTGTTATTTGATTCTTACATTGATGGAATTAAAAAAATTATAATTTGGGATTTGCAAGGAGGAACAGGACGCCAGTTGACGGATAATCTCACAATAAATTATCACCCTAGATTTTCTCCAGACGGGACAATGATGGTTTATTCTTCAGAATTAATAGGAAGCGGATCTAAGATTTATATTATGAAATTAGACGGCACTAGCAGGGGACAGATAACTGGGGGTAATAACGATAAAAATCCGGACTGGTGAAATTTTTCCCAGAGAGAGTGTTAGGAATTAATGGCTTTCAATCATATTTTCTTCTCCTGTTAATTGTGTGGCTTTTTGCTGTTTAATTGAATTTAATAGCATAGTATTCCATCTGTTTCCATTAACTCCTATTCCAACCTTATCCGCAGGAGTTAAGCCCTTTCTTGCTGATTTTCTTACGAAATTATGGAATACCTTAAAGCCATCTTGATATTCCTGAACTTTTGTAACTCCTCTCCTTATCTTGTGAAATTCTTTTTGATGGCTATGATGACTTTCTATGGCGTTATTGTTTATCTCTTTTCTATGCCCTTTAATTGATGTAAATTTAACCTTTCTTTCTCCAGCCCAATTTCTGAAAGTCTTACGACAGCCATCTTCATAACCCCTGTAACCATCAACTATTATCTGAAATGGGATTTTTCCGTTCTGGTTTAATGCTTCTTTGAAAACGTGCTGTGCATCTTTTGAATTTCTTGAACGCCCTGAACATTCAGAAGCTAAAAGGAATTTGCTTTTATTGTCCATAACATTCCAAACATAATCATAGTTAGCCATTTGGTTTTTCTTGTCTTTTCCACGCTTTGTTAAAACAAGAGTTTCGTCTGCGTTCCAAACTCCTTTTATTTGTGGCTTTATTGTTTCAGAGTATTTTTCCATAACTTCTGAAAATCTCAAAACCCATTCTCTTATCGTAACGTGAGAAATCTTTAATCCATAGAATTGTGAGAATTGGTCTGAAATATCTCTGTAACTTAATCCTTTATAGTAGCAATCCATAGCTAAACAAACTAACTTAGCATTTCCTTTGATGTTCTTTATTGGGCTTAATACAAATCTTTTCTTACAATTCTTACAGCAATAAAGCTGTTTTATTCCCAGCTTTGTTTTTCTCTGTCCTCTCTTAAAGATATTTTCATTAGAACAATAAGGGCATACATCTTTTTGTGGTGTGTCTATGATTAATTCTATTTCTTTTTCTACTTCTGGCTTAACTTCATATTTTTGTTTAATGCTTTCAAATAGAATAATAGCTTTTATGTGCTTACAATAAAGTCCTTTTCCTTTACATCTGACTTCAAAATCCTTACAAGAACAGGAATAACTATCAAAGTGTGTAACCTGATATTTCTTATTGCTGTCAAATTGAGAAGGGACTAAGTAAGTATTCTCATCAACTATGACAGGGCTTCCTATTTGTAGGATTTCTTTAGCCCTTTGTTCTCTTGTGTTTGAGAACTGCTTAATCTGTGTGTTTTCCATATATTCTATATACCAAGTAGGTATATAAGCATTATGGTGATGGAGTATACTAATTAGGTATACTCTCTTTTATGTATGTTTAATCCTATATACAACAAAAGGTTTATATATAAAGGATGTGTTGAAAACGTAGGTAAATATTTAAAATGTCAGAACGAAGTATAGTTATGAATAAAGAGGCGTATGGTGTTAATGTTCTTATTCTGGGACATCGTTGTTATCGCTGCGGTCATTCTTGGGTTCCACGTGATATAGGAGAAATTCCTGAAATCTGTCCATCTTGTAAATCTCCTTATTGGAAAAAACCAAAAACAATCTTTAAAAAAGGAGAAAAGAAAAATGCAAAAAAATAGTAAGATAATGAATGGGGTAAAGCCATACTATAAAACTGATTTTGGTAAAGCATTTAATGGAGATACTTTAAAGCTAATTCAGCACATCCCCGATAATTCACTTGACTTAATCGTAACCTCCCCCCTTATGGCTTGCGTGCAAAAAAGGAATATGGAAACGCAGATGCGGAAGTTTATGTAAGATGGTTTTTGCCCTTTGCTAAAGAATTTTATAGAGTTCTGAAACCAGAAGGTAGCTTTGTTTTGAATATAGCTGGAAGCTGGCAGAAAGGGACAGCTACCCGTTCCTTGTATGTGTATGAGTTGATTGTAGAATTAGTTAAGCAAGTTAATTTTCATTTAGCACAGGAATTTATATGGACTAAACCCGCAGCTTTGCCTGCTCCTGCTATGTGGGTAACAATTAAACGTATTCGTGTTAAAGATGCAGTAGAATATATTTTATGGTTTTCAAAAACTCCTAATCCAAAAGCAAATAACACAAAAGTTTTACAGCCTTACAGCGATGCTATGAAATACATAATGCAAAAAGGTTATCGTTCAAAAGTTAGACCTTCTGGGCATCACATAGGAAAGAATTTTAATTTAGACAGGGGCGGTTCAATCCCTCCAAATTTCTTAACATTTTCAAATACGGAAAGTAATACGCATTATCTTAATATGTGTAATGAGCATAACATTAAAATTCACCCAGCAAGATACCCATTTAAGTTACCAGAATTTTTTATAAAATTCTTGACAGATAAAGGCGATATTGTGCTTGACCCTTTCGCAGGCAGCAACGTGACGGGAGAAGCGGCTGAAAAATTAGGGAGAAAATGGTTAGCATTTGAACTTTCAGAAGAATATCTTAAAGGCTCTAAATTCAGGTTTGATTTAAAACAGAAAAAACTTATTGCCTAATTCCTTTCTGCTTGCAGTTTTTCTCTAAGTAATCTTTGTTTGGGTAAAAATCTGGGTTATCTGGAAGATTTATTTTTTGTTTTAATTCTCTTACAAATTTATCAGCTTCTCCGCCAAGACCAAAATCTCTTAACTTATTTATTGCTTTTCTATTCACAATAATATTATAATCCTTGTTTATTCCGAATAACCCAGCGTCATAAGCCTTATGATGATTTCTGCATAAAAGTATCCCATTTGTAATCTCATCTAAGCCCTCATCACTAACAGCAATTATATGAGCCACGAATACTTAACACTCTCTTTCCCAGATAAGTTTATAAACCCAAATCTTTAATAATTATTGTCTATTTCTTAAAAAGTTAAGACATAGACGGAGCTGAATTAAAAAATGATTTTCATAATAAAAGTCACGACAAACAAGGAAGAGAAAGCAGTTGACATGATTGCTGACAGAATTGAGAAAAAGAACCTTAATTCATATGCTGTTTTAAGGCCCCATGGCCTTAGAGGATATGTTCTTCTTGAAGCAGAGGACAGGGAAAGCGCAGAGGAAGCTGTTTTCAATCTGCCTTATGTAAAGGGAATAATAGGAAAAACAATCGGCTACGAAGAAATAAAAAATATGGTGGAGCCTTCTGTGGAAAATATTGACATAAAAGAGGGAGATATTGTCGAAATAATCGGCTCAACTCTTAAGGGCGAAAAAGCAAAAGTTTTAAGAATTGATAAACAGAAAGAAGAAGTAGTTGTCAGTTTGCTTGGAGCAGTTGTTCCTTTGCCCGTGACAATAAAGATTGACAATGTTCGCGTGGTAAGAAGAGAAGAAAACGGAGAAGAAGAAAATGCATGAAGAAGATTGTATAAGAAAACCAGTTGAAGATAGACTCTTTGGTTTAGCAAGAGCAGCTTTTAACGGTTATTTAACTTGTTTAATTGAACAAAAGACCGGCTTAAGTGCTAAATTTCTACCGATGGCTTTAACAGGTTCTGTTTTGGTAACAGATGGTTTTGGTGACTTAGTTTCAGGTGACCATCATTACATTGCAATAAGATTATCAGACTATTTTAGAAATAGGGGGCAAAAAAATGCAAGTTAAAATGTTGGTTGATGGTGGAAGCATGCAGCCAGGTCCTGCACTTAGCCAGAAGCTTGGTCCAGCAGGGATAAACATTCAGCAGGTTATTCAAAAAGTAAATCAGGCAACTGAGAATTTCAAGGGAATGAAAGTTCCTGTTGAAATAGAAATTGATGTCACAACAAAGAACATAGAAATAAAGGTATTTTCTCCACCTGTTTCAGAATTGCTCAAAAAAGAGCTTGGAATTGAAAAAGGCTCGGGATTGCAAAAAAAGACAAAAGTTGCAAATGCTTCTATAGAGCAGATAATATCTGTTTCAAAGACAAAATTGCCAAACATGCTAAGCAGGAATTTAAAAAATGCAGTTAAGAGCGTTCTTGGAACATGCATAACTCTCGGAATCATTGTAGAAAACAAAAATCCGGTTGATGTAATAAGGGATATTGAAGATGGAAAATACGACAAGGAAATTTCAGAAGAAAGGACAAAAATGTCAGAAGAGAAAAAGAAAAGCATTACAGAATATTTCGCTAAAGTTCAGGCAGAACAGGAAAAAATCAGGCTTCAGGAAGAGGCTGCTAAGGCTGCTGCAGAAGCTGCTGCAGGGACAACTACAGAAACGGGAGCCACAGCAGGAGCAACAGTATCCGGAAAGGAAGGAGAAGCAAAGCCAGAAGCAGCTAAAGCAGAAGAAAAAAAGCCAGAGAAAAAAACTGAAGAAGCAAAGAAAAAGAAGTAAGGAAATAGTTTATAAATATCCCTCTACCCTTTTTATCAAGGGGATGTGGGGTAGCCTGGTAGCCTTCAAGGTTTGGGACCTTGCGACCCCGGTTCAAATCCGGGCATCCCCATTTCATTAAAATGACATCAAAACTAAAAAAAACTAAGTCAGCAGGAAGATTCGGTGCAAAATACGGAAAGAGAGTCAGGGTTTCAACTGTTGCAATAGAGAACAAACAAAGAAAAAAGCAGAAATGCCCATTTTGCGGGAAGCCAGGAGTCAAAAGGCTTTCAAAAGGAATCTGGCAATGCGCAAAATGCGGAAAAAAATTTGCATCTGATGTTTATTATCTTGAATAATCTCAAAAAATAAAATGCCAATATATAAGTGTTTCAAGTGCGGAAAAAAAATCCAGAATACAAATCTTGAAAAAAGATTTGTCTGCCCTAATTGCGGAAGCAAGATTTTTTACAAGCCAAGAACTCGCGTTAAAAGAGTGAAAGCTGTTTAAAATGGCTGACAAAGACAGGGAAAAGAACATTGAAGAGCTTCAGATTGCAGAGCAAAATATGCAAAATTTATTTCTACAGAAGCAGGCTTTTCAGATAGAACTCAGGGAAACGCAGGCGGCCTTGAAAGAGCTTGAGAAATCAGGGGATGAAGTGTACAAAATAATCGGGCAGATGATGATAAAGACAGACAAAAAAGAGATGAATGAAGAACTTTCAAGAAAAGAGAAGATAATTGACCTTAAATTAAAAAGTTTTGAGCGCCAGGAAAAATCTTTTTCAGAAAAAATTGAAGAACTTCAACGACAAATAACAAAGTAATGACGGCAAAAAGGTATCCAAAATAATTACGAAATCTTTATAAATATCTACAATTTAATTTTAATATGGTTTTCGACAAGATAAAAAGAGCATTTTCAAAATCTCTTAGTGGTGAATCATCAGGCGAGGATTATGTTGAGATAGATTTGGGAAAAGAGGAAATCGACCAGAAGGTTTTTGTCAAGCTTTTTTCACTTAAAGACTATGAAGAGGTTAATCCAATACTCAATTCTCTTAGAGAAGGGTACACGATTGCAGTCATAGACATAAAAACCCTAAGACAAAGAGATCCTATAGAACTTAAAAGAGCTGTTTCTAAGATAAAAAAGACAACAGATGCAATGGAAGGCAATATTGCCGGTTTCGGAGAGAATGTTATAATAGTAACTCCTTCTTTCGCAAAGATACATAAAGAGGCAATGCCAAAGCCAAAGGAAGACAGGGAAAACATAGGCAGCCGCTGGGATTAAATTCTAAATAGGAATAACTTTTATTAAAGGGCAGGTAATTGTAATTATCCCGACTGAATAAACTTAACCAAACAAGTTTTTCATCCAGCTAAGGTATTACTTATTATTTTAATATGACTTATGCTTATTCATTTAATCATTTCTAACCAGAAAATTTTTATCCTATTTATATGGAATAATAAGGTGAATTTTTATCTAAAAGGCCCTGTTATGCTCCTATTAACAGACACCTCAAAGTTTAAACCTTTGATATTGAGAAAAGAAGCTTCAAGGAAGCAATTATTGTTGCAGGAACAAGGAAGAAAAGCAATGCGTTGAGTATTGAAACAAGTATTGCTCCCACCCCAACTCCACTCAATACAGCGCCTCTTAAGGAAATATTGGCTGCAAACCCCTGAATTCCGGCGAAGCTTGCAAGAAGCGTTGCGACAGATGCAAGCAAAAAAGTGCTTGAATTCTTTTCAGTGACAAATGCGCCTACAATAACTCCGAAAATCATTATTCCAACCAGAATAACTGAGTTTGTAGACTCCCTTGAAAATATTCCGACAAGTATTGTCAAAACAATGCCTATAAAAAAAGCCCACGCCCCAACAGAATTTTCTCTAGCTTTAATTGCCATTTTTACCGTTAATAAAATAAAACATTTAACTATATAAATTCTTTCAGTTTTTTTTTCTTGATTATACAAAAAAATTATATTTTCTAAAACATAAATGTTTATAAACCATAGTAACTGCAGAATGATTACAGAAAAATGAACTCAAAAACATTAAGCTTGTTTGCATTGAGCATTTTATCCTTGGTATTCGTAATGAGTTTTGCAAGCGCGTCTGTCTCAATCACATTAGTAAATAGTTCAAACATTTTTACAATTGATAACACAAATGCTGCAATAACAGGCACGGCAAACACAATCACTTTAAATTTCCAGATTCAGGAGAATGGCACAGGGAATTTTACAATAAGTGGAATTTCACCAATAAATTTCACTTCTGCAACAGGCACATCAAACTCTTTTTTAGCAACACCTTCAACTAACCTTAATTTTCCTTTTATGCTATCTAATGGAACAAGCACTTCTTTTTCATTAACACTTACAATACCTTCTGATCAACCTTTGGATACCTACAATGGAATATTGAACTTGACCGGATACTACACCCCCAGCTCACCCCAATCTTATTCATCATTTGTTCCAATAAAAATTACAATTAACTTTGCAAAAGATACGAGCTCTGACTTGCAGAATGCAGTTAATTGCAATTTATTTGGCCAGGGCCAGATGGCAGTCAATGGAATTATTTTCACTAACAATGGGCTTCCTATTTTAAATGCAAACACAACTGTTGGAGATGATACTCATTGGGTTCCATTTGAAAATATCAATACAGAAGTTGATATAAAAAGCAAGAATTCAAGCAATGATCTTAATGGAGTTCAAGTTGACTGGGGTATTTGGGATTCAAATAACCAGCAATGGGTAATCAGCCCTTCAAATTTGAAGAGTGTTGATGTTTCAGGTGGAAAGACAAAGCAGTTATATCAACAGTTTTCAATTGACAACAATATAGATGCTGATTTTTCCACATTATCAACAGGAGATCATTATTACTTTGTTGCAATTGCATATGGCCAAGATTCAAATTCAAACAGTGTTTGTGCACTGGGGACAAAAAAAGCATCAATAGATACAAGCGACTTTGTTGCTTTAACTAATATTAACATGCCATCAACTGTCCAATGCGGAGAAAATGTCCAGGTTACAGGTACTCTCTGGAATACAGGACACAGCGACCAGAGCTCTGTTTCAATGGACATTATTGGTTCAGATCCATCTTTGCAATTAAGCAAGAATGTTGCAGTTGGAGATATAAGCGGTGACCTTACCAGCAAGAAATTCTCATTTTCATTTAATGTACCCTCTGCAATCAGTGAAGGTTCATATTCAATGAAGTTAGATGTTCTTGATGAAAATGGCAATATCTTCTCAGACAATACAGACCACCCTTCAGAATATTTGATACCTTTCACAGTTCAGGGAGGATGTTCTCTTCAATCACAAGTTTCTGTATCTGCAAGCATTCTTTCAGGCGGACAGGCAGGAAAGCCTATGCAGGTAAAGACAACAATAACAAACACAGGAACAAATCAGAGAACTTACACTGTTCAGGTTTCAGGATATGAAACATGGGCATCTTCAGCATCTGTAAATCAGGGCACAATAACCCTTACTCCGGGTCAGTCATATGATGTCATAACAACATTTAATGTAAACAATAACGCCTCGGGAACAGAGAGTTATTCACTTGACTTGGCATCAGGCACACAGACAATAAGCCAGCCTGTATCAGTCAACATCCAAGCACAGAACGGATTCCTTGGAATAAACTCAACCAATGCACTGGTTTGGGCATTAGGAATATTGATTTTAATCCTTATAATAGCAATAATAATTATTGCAGTCAGATCAGGAAGAAGAAAGTAAGTGTAAGTTTTAACTATTCTATTTTATAAATTATAATCTGCTTAACTTTAAACTATAACCTCTTATCTATGTTGTATGCTTTAGTTTAAATAGAACTTATTCTTGTACTTCTTATTAACATTGAATTCAGATTATTTTGAATTTTTCTTCCCACCATTTCAGCGTGAAAAATCCTACAAGATAGCCAATTACAGCGCCCGAGATAACATCGCTGAGGAAATGAACTCCAAGATACACCCTTGAGAAAGCAACAAGGCATGCGAAAACAATCCAGACATACTTAAGCTTTGGATATTCCTTTGATATGAAGGGCAGCACAGCGAAAACAAGAATAGCATGTGAAGAGGGGAAAGAAAAGTCCCATGAAGCAAAAGTCTCTTTTACCCCGTTTGCTATGCTTACAATTCCCAGTTCAAAAGGCCTTTGCCTTTGTATTATTATCTTAAGAATGAATGCTATTGCATAAGAAATTGCAGCAGAAAGCCATAATGGTATCAGCCATTTTCTTTTATCCCTTTCCGCAAATATCACATTAAGAAATATGAAAATTATTACTACGGCAATCATCGAGGTGATTGCAATGAAGAAATTTGTCATGCCAGCTGTTCTTATTTTCTCGGCTACCTGGGAAATGCTGTGGTCAAAGTAAAAGCTAAGGAATATTACTGTTGCAATCAAAATCCATATGAAAACAACTTTTCTTTTCTTAACTTCCTTCATTTAGATGATAATGTTAAATTATTTAAATAGGTTTCCACTTTGTTATTTATGACTGAAAAAAACGGAATTTTTGATCTGATCCTGCGTTACCTGATTCTTATTGCTGTTGCAATCCCAAATCTGTGGCTTTTTTACACCATTTTCACTCCTGTAACAGTTTATCCTGTGTCCTGGATTCTTGGTATTTTTTATAATACCCTAATTGCAAGCGGGCATATAATCATCTTGAATAATATCTTCCCAATAGAGCTCATACCTTCATGCATAGCCGGTTCTGCATACTACTTGCTTCTTATTTTGAACTTATCAACAAGAGAGATTGCCATCGGAAAAAGGATTAAAATATTGTTACTGGCATTTGGAATCTTCCTTGTTTTGAACATTTTAAGAATAATTTTGCTTTCTTCAATGGCTTTTTCAGGCTCCAGTTTTTTCGATATAACCCATATTCTCTTCTGGTATGCAATAAGCACAATTTTTGTTGTTGCAATATGGTTTGCAGAAGTCAAGGCATTTAAAATAAAGAAAATACCATTTTATCATGATATTATTTTTCTTTACAAAAAAACAAAATCAAGGAAAAAATAATGAAAAAAGGCAATTAAATGGTCTTTAATTTTATTTCCCAGATTGTAAATGCTATTCTCGCCTTTGTGAACAGCATGGGATATCTTGGGATTTTTGTTGGCATGGCAATTGAAAGCTCCATAATTCCTTTGCCAAGCGAGCTTATTCTTATTCCTGCAGGGGCTCTTGTTGCACAAGGAAAAATGAATTTTTTTCTTGTCTTTGGGATAGGGGTTTTGGGCAGTATCATTGGCTCTTTGCTATGCTATGCAATAGCCCTTTTTCTAGGCAGAAAAACATTTGATCATCTTGTTGGAAAATACGGAAAAATCTTCTTCATAAACAAAGGTCATCTGGACATTACAGAAAATTATTTTAAGAATTATGGGGGAATCACGATTTTCACAAGCAGGCTTATTCCGGTTATAAGACATCTGATTTCCCTGCCTGCAGGATTTTCAAGGATGAAGGTACTCAAATTCATATCATACACCGCAATAGGCGCAGGAATTTACACATTATTCCTAATAGCTACTGGTTATTTCTTTGGCAGTGCTGTTCCTTCTTTCCTTAAGATTGTAACAGCAGTTATCTTGATTGTTGCGTTTATAACATTCTTAGCTTATTACATAAATAAAAACAGAAAGAATAATCATAAAAAATAATTAGTCAGTAGCTCTGATTGTACAGTTCATCATTTACCTTCACAAAAGTCTCAATCATGTATTTCTCAGTTCCCTGCAAGACTTCGCAGCCCTTAATGTAAATATTGTAGCAAGCTGGTCCAAACTGAACTATTTTTGTCTCATTTCCAGGCAGAAAATCAATGTAAGTATACCTGTTATAAGGATCGCATGTTGCGTTTTGGTCTTTTATAACATTTGCGCCAAGTATTTTGTACAATAAATCAAAATTCGCGCCAGCTAAAGCGCTGTCATTGCAGACAAAAGGAGATTCATATTTAAGAACGATATTTTTGTTGTATACAGGAGTTCCATTGAAGCTCACATTAAGTTTTCTTGGGTCATTTCTCAAGTAAAAAAGATAATTGTTTGTTGAGTCTTTTGGCATTGTAACAACATAATCTGTTCCATTTGATTTTACAGGCAGGGAAGTATTGTAAAGTATCAAGCAAGGCGGCCCTGAATCACAGAATTTTACAGTGTCAAATTTTACCCCTTTATATGTGAATGAAGTTGATTGGGTGCGATTTGATATAAAAACAATAAAGGCAACGAATGCAACTAGTATTACAATTCCTATAATAAGATTTCCCAGGTTTTTTTTCTTTATTTTCATTATTTATTGTTTAATCCCTAGTGTTTTGTATAAAAATGCATCAGCAAGTTTTGTCAAATCTTGTTGCTGGCCCTTAATGAAAACACAGCCATTTGACTGCGTTATGCTTTCATTATTATTACTTTGCTGTATTATTATAAAGTTATCGCTGCAGGTTTTTACAGGAAGGCTTGAATCGCAATTAGAAACAGCAATTCCTGTTGCAGGAGAAGGACATGCTTGCTGCACTCTTTGAGCCAGCATTCCTAAATCAGTAGTTACTTCAACCTGCGCTCCGGAGTCATTTGAGTAAATATACAATGGATTTTGCTGGTATACACTTGCAGATTTTATTCCGATTGTTGTATAATTAACCTCACTTGGCAGGTAAGTGAAAGAAAAATTTCCTATATACCAAAGATTGTTTTGGTTTGTGAAAGTATAACCATTGTAAGTTGTCTGGTTCAATCCCGAATTTCCATAACTGCTGCTTCCGCTGAATATTGCATTCTGGAATGCAAAACCCAAAGTGCTTAATATCATGACAGCCCCAAGCACAACTGCAAGTATTATCTGGTTTCTTTTTCTTTTCTTCTCATGCTCTTCCCTGGAAATTATTTTTCTCATTTTTTATAATTTAAAGTGTAAAGCCGTATTTAAAAGTTTAATGAATACTGAGCATATTAATCTACAAATCTAGCATTAAGCAATTATTGTCATTATTAATAATCTCCATCTAATTAAGATTTTATACTAAAATTTTCTTCATTTACAATCTAATTTTTTTTCTTATCCTTAAATTCCGGCTCCAGCCAGAAGTGAAAAAAAAGAAAAATAAAAAAATAAAAATTTTTTGTTTGCTTTTTTACTTAGGACACAATCAAGTTTGCAGTTGTACCAGAAGTACCACTGTATGCTTTGCTTGTATCAACAGTGTAATGTGTCAAGTAATTTGCAGCATTTGTTGTATCTGCTGCTTCATAACCTGCTACAAGAAGCGCAAAACTGTTACCAGGTATTCCGCTTGTGTAACCCTTTATCAAGAACTGTCCTGAACCGATGCCTGTTGCAGCAGTCCATGCAGATCCGCAGTAAGCCCCACCGACGAGTGCAGCAGCAGCTGAATTAATACAGCTTCCGCCGACAACGACCAAGTCTTTTGACGCGACCGTGCTTACTTGTGAGTCTGTTACAAGGACATTTCCAAGATTACCACTTGAAACAGTTGAACTCGCAGCACCAACATACAGATTTGCTGTAGATTGGGAATCAGGTATTGACAAAGTCATTATGTTATAGTTTGAGTTTGAAGTATCTAGTTTTACTAGAGCTCCATACCCATCCATCCATTCTGACAATTTTGTATTGCTAGAAAGGGGTAATGGCCCATATAATGTACTTTGCGTGAAATAAGCTGTAGATCCTGTTCCAACATAAGTAGTGCTTCCACTTACTGTAGATTGTGTAGGAACAATTATGGCGTTGTAATATCCATTATCATTTGTGTCGCTTGACTTTGGTTCAAATACAACCACCGCTGGATTGCTTATAAGTGTGCCTGTACCAGGCTGGTATAATTGTACTAATGTTTTATTAGCTGTTGCACTTCCTGTTAATGCATATTTGAGTTGACCAACTGTTACATTAACAGTAGTAACTAATGATGCATTTCCCGTAACAAGTTGACTACTGCCAATTGTCCAGTTACTTCCACCATTAGCTACACCATTGTAAGAAACAGTGGTTGGAGTATATCTATTTCCTTTTGGAATCAATAAACCACTTACATTGTTACCCATTCCATCGGTATTTGCTAAATTGATGGTCTGATTTGCATAAACACCTACCATTTCATTTCCAGCTGCTTGTATTGTTGGATATAATACATATTGTCCTGCAGACTCAATTGAAGTTGGATATTTTAAGGATATCCATCCATTTGAACCGCTTCCGTTGTATGTAAAGGTATACTGACTTCCATCAGGCATTGTCATTAAACCCTTATAATTTCCACTATAGGAAATACCTATTGCTTTTGAAGGATCTAATACATTACTGACTGATACTGAATCTCCTCCAGAGGTACCTGCTCCGGTTCCAGTATTAACACTTGAAACCAGGATAAGATATCCATAATTTTCATTAGGACTTCCAATTATGGCATAGCTATTCTGTGTGAGGTTACTTCCCTCATATACCTGCAAGGGATATCCATTAATTGTTGTCAGATTGTAAACTCCGCTTGTCAAAGAACTACTATTTGATGCAAAATCAAATGATGAAGCAGAACTTCCTCCGAGAGGAGTCATTGTAATCTGGTTTGTTGATGTTCCATCAGTACCAATAATTACACTATCACTGCTTCCAGAGTTCCATGAAGGTGTCAATCCACCATATGTGAATTGAAATCCTCCAAACACGGGGTCAACAAATGATTGTCCTGATAAAACAGTGTTGTCATTATTTGTAGTTGCAGCTACATTAACAACTAACTGTGTGAGGTTTGTTGGCGTACCTGTGAAATAAGCAGTCGTACCAGTTATAGGAATGCTGTTATCTCCTTGAAGTACTGTTCCTCCGTTCTTGAATACAAGCTTGTTAGCTCCTACAAGAACAGTAGCTGTGTTTCCTCCAGCTGTTGAAGACTGGACACTTGTTACCGCAACACTAACTCCATTTATTGTCACAGAACTTCCTACATTAACTGATTGGCTTGTTCCGTCAACAGATATTGTAGCAGATGAAGTTCCTGCATTAATGAGCTGTACTGTATGGCTTACTCCATTTATCGTAGCAGTAGCTGTTGTGTTGCCACTTCCACCCTGACTTAAAGTCAAAGTCTGAGCAGATTTGTATAAAACAAGTTGCGTTGAAGTACTCAATGGACTTGCATAATAGTTATTCCCGAATAAATTCAAGCTTTGACCAGAAGCTGTAGATGATGTGAAATTAACAGCTTGACTAAAGCCTACTGTAATATTGTAAAGTCCTGAACCTGCAGTTGTGCTCATACTAAGCCCATCTACAGGATCGCTTGATCCTGTTGGCTTAACGAATACTACTTCATTATTTGAATTTACTCCTCCAGAACCAGTGCTAATTACAAGGGTTGGAGTTACTGTAGCTGAAACACTTCCATCGTTGAAAGTGCTTGTTGCTAAAACAGTTGGTAAATTTGATGAAGTAAGAGTTCCTTTAACAGCAGTCAATGAGCTATTCAAGTAAATCGGAGATGAACCTGAAAATAAAGGTGCATTTTCTCCTGTTATATTAACAGTTGAACTCCCTCCGCTTACAAAACTACTAAGGCTTGTTGCAATGCTTCCTGCAGCAGTACTATCTGATAGCGCTGCTCCAGAACCATAAACAATAGCTACATTAGCTGTTCCGTTTGTTACAAAAGGAGCCGGGTAATTTGCAGCAGATGCAATTCCAGCAGTCATGCCAAGCATTAAAGCGCTTGCCACTAAAGCAGAAATTCTCTTAAAATTTAATCTCATTTTTTCTCTCTCTTTTCAACCTCCTTTCAACTCTATTAAGAGTTGCCAAGGACAACTTTCCCCAACTCGATAGCTATAGGGTAAGCCACCGTGTTGTTGAATATGATATTTATTAATCCCTATGAGAACGCCCGTAGGCGTTGTCGGTGTACTGATAATAGCTCATTTTTCTTTAAAAAGGTTACTATGCCATTTTATGACCTTTTCCTTAAAACTCTTATTTTTAAAGGTTTTATTTATAAAGATTATGGTGTCACTATAGTATTAATACAATATATAGGTCTCCTTTCCATCTCTGGAAAAGAAAGAAAAAGAAACATTTATTAACATATAGGGTATTCTTAATCATATATACATAAAAAACCCATATAATTAGAAAACATTCAAATAAATAACCAATATTACAAAATAACTGTAAAAAACAGGCAAAATGGCAGGCTCAAAGACAAGGGAAATAACAATAACTAGCTCAAACGGCGCATTCTCAATACTGAAAAAAGGCCTTTTTCTTAAGCAGGATTTTGACTTTGAAGGCTTAGCTACTTTAAGGCATTTATTAAGCAATGAAAAGGCAAGGCTTTTGCATGTTCTAAAGATAGAGAATCCTGGCTCAATATACGGGCTTGCCAAGAAACTTGGAAGGGATTTCAAGACAGTCAATGAAGACATAAAGCTATTGGAGCGCTTTGGTTTCATAGAATTAACAGAAGAAAAGACAAAGAACAGGATAAGGCACAAGCCAGAGCTTTTGATAGACACTTTGACAATAAATCTGAAAATATAGCTAAAAGCCAATAAATTTTAGGCATAAAATACAATGCATCTTAACCTAATTGAGATTTAATTATTAACAACTTCTTAACGGATTCTTTAACCTCAAGAATAAATAGTCACAGAAACAGTTATATTTGCGCTTGAAACAGGAAGTATTTCTTGAGCTCCTTTGTAAGTGGATGTTATATTTCCATTCTGGACTGATAAAACATTGCCGAAGCTGGAAACAATATTTAGACTATAACCCTTTACAGGTAAATTCTGACCCCAACGCCAGCCTTTTTTCATTAAAGTATTAAGAGTCTGATTTAAATTATCGCATGAATTTTGGCCATCTGAGCATGTTGCATTCTGCAAACATGAACTTACAAGATCGCTTACAGAAAGATATGCTGAATCAATCTGGCATGTTGTTGTGTAATGAATTGCAGAGCCTAAAAAGCTTGAAACTTCATAGCTGTTAGTCTGGGGAACACTATTCATGGAGAAAACAAGGAAAAAAACAAGGATTAAGGAAACAATTACTACAATTATTACAAAGCCGACTATTTCTTCCTGACCTCTTTTGATGTAATTTTGATTTTTCTTTAAGTTTACCATTCCCATTTTTCTTCGCACATTGTCTTTTTATTTGTATAACCTTTACTTAAGCCAATATGTCAGCCCATCTCCAAGGCAAAAGCTATAATTTAACATATTCCAAATTTTCATTATTAATCTTTTATCTTCTTTAGCTGCTTTATCTCTTATTTTAGCCATTGTAAATCACTATGATCTTCCCCAAATCACATTGATTGTAAGGTATTGAATTATTGTCTATTGCTTTTCTGCATAAAGATACAAAATTTCCAATTCCTGTCCCATTTGCCACAGGAATCAGCGTTATCTCCCCGCATTCAGGATAGTTTTCTGTTGTGCACTCTGTACCTGTGTTATTATCAGGGTAAACCCATATCATCTCCAAGCCTGAAATTCCCCAAAAATTCCTGTAATCCTGGATGTTTTTTTTCAGGGCCATTGCCTTGTCTGTGTCAATGCAGTTTGTCATAGGCTGGTTAAATGCATTTTCGCAGGCAAATTCAGGCGAATCAGCTATTTTTGAAACAAGAAGAAGCGCATTCTGCTCCTTAATAAGATCTGCAGACTGCTTTATGCCTGAGAAGCTTATTGTAATTACAAACAGGCCTGCAATTGCGAAAAACAAAGTCACAGCCAGAAGCATGAAAGCCATCTGCTGTATCTTCATCTGCGCTTTTTTATTTTTCAGCATTTTTGTCATTATTTTACCATAATGGGCAGGGAGAAACGCTGTTTTCCAATCCAGCGTTGTCTGCAATTGCCCTTACATTTATCAAATCAGATGAGCTATTTACAGATTTTGCAGCTTCTCCGAGGTTTAGAAGATCTACGCTAAGGCTGGCATCAACAGGACATCCCCCTGAAATCGATATAATTGTTTCCTTGTCATTGTAAATTGTTGAAAGCTCGTTAGTTCTTTTCATTAATCTCTGAATCTGGCATTCGTAAACATCTGGATTTGAAAAAATGGCTCCGTACATCAAAGCATCTGTTTCATAATACATTGTATGCCCGTTTTTTTCCACAGATTTCTGGTTTTGGTCAACAGTGATGCTGCAGTTTGATGCCTGTGAAAAGCAGACATTTATGCTGTTTGAAGGGCAGTTTGCAATGAAGATATTCCCCTGTTTAAGGTTTGAAAGCTCGTCCTGAATTGTCTGTGGTGCAGATACAAAGCAGTAATTATCATTTGCAGAAGTCAGGTAAATCAAATCGCCGACTTTGAAAGGCAGTGCAAGCGGCTTTGAAAAAAGATAGAAATTCTTTCCTTCAACGCTGTCATTTGAGAAAATATACTTATTATGCGATGTTGGCGCAATGTTTATGTCTGTCCACTGGCCCCCTGCTTTCTGCGAGACAACTATCTGCTGGCTTCCAAAATTTCCTGCATTATCGCAGTTGTTGCTCAACAGGCTTTCAACAGGTATTGACAATGCTGTAACCTGTTCCTCGCCAAAACTTGTTTCGAGAGGATTTAAAAGGACATTTATCTGGCTGCCTGTCTCCACTGTTGAAACCTTTGTCTCTGTTCCCATCAATTTTGTGGTAAAATATATTGCAAAGAAAATTATTATCGCCCCGACTACTATTGCAAACAGCCATGAGAATGGAATCTGCAGAAACCCCTCCTTATCTGACTTTAACCTTTTATTAAAGAAACTTTTACCGCTTGTCATTCTTTTGCCCCTCTTTTATATTTAGCATTTTTATTTATCCTCTTTCTATCCTGCTCTCGTTATTGTCACCAAATCCTGTCCAATGTCTTTTTTCAAAATCATTGAAACTTTTCCGTTGCTGGTTTGTATGCAAAATGGATTTTCCGCAGAGGTTATTTCGGACAAGTCTATGTAATCTATTCGCTTTGAATCAAAATTGTTATGCTTTAGGGGATAAAGAACAAGATTCTCATCTCCTGTATAGGTTCCCATTTTCAAATCTGTGTAAAGGTTTGAATTCTTGCCTTTTGCATCAGAGGAAAAATCCACAAAGCAAACCAGGTTTATCCCGCTTGGAATGATATAATCATGCTGGCCCGAGCTGAATGCAGAATTTCCCCATATGTTTTTGATGTCTGACTGCAAATCAGTGTAAAATTTCCCTGCTTTTGCGGTGTCACTAAATCCCATGAATACTTTTATCGCGTAAAATGCAGCTGCCAGAAAAAATATTATGAGTATTATTGAAAAAATCATTCCGAACGAAATTTCTGTCTGGCCTGATTTTTTCATTCCTCTTTTTCTATTCTCCATCCCCATAATTAATACAAGAAATACTTACTTATAAATTTTATATAAAATTTATAACTTCCTTTTCTAATGAGTACAACTTAAACTAATAAAAAATAAACCTGACCCTGCGTTACCTCTTTAACATCAATTGACTGTTTGTTCCTTAAAATTTTATTCCTTATTGATTGCTGTTGCTTATGCTGTAGGGGCTTGCAATTATGCTGCATGCATCACTATCTGGCTGGTTGCCGAAGCTGTCCATGCATTTTATGTAGAATGTCTTTGTTACATCCCATGCAATCTGGTTTACATTTCCCTGTGAATTCTGCATTGGTGAACCGTCGCTGAATTGGTATGTGCAGCCTATATTGCTGTCTGTATTGTAAACACATGTTGAATTCTCGTCAGTTATAATCTTCAAGTTATTGTTATCATTATATGCCCTTACAACAATAGGGGGACTTGTATCTGATTGGACTGTGAAACTTGTCATGTTTGTAGCAGTATTTCCCCCCTGGTCAATGCATTGTATGTAATAATTGTAGTTTCCAGGGACAAGATAAACGTCCTGTGAATGCTGGTAATTGTTGAAATTATTTCCTGCGTCGCTGAAGAAAGTGTCATAGCTTCCTGTATTTCCTGTGGTGCTGAATGAGCATTGAGAGTCTCCTTGATTGTAACCAGCAGCAGTAGTTGCTGTAAGCGTCACTTTTACGACATTTGTTGAATTTATTACTGTGCTATTAGGACCAACAGAGGTTATTATCAATGGCTGTGTTCCTATAAGAGTATAAGCATAAGACTGCGAATTCTTATTTTGCTGAGGAGAAGTGTCCTGGCATCTGAAATAGAAAGTGTTGTTCTGGGAACTAATGAGACCATTAAGTGTCGTCTTGCACTGGTAAAGTCCCTGGTCATTCACCTGGACAATGCTTTCAGGGCAGGTCATGTTATTTTCCATTGTGCTGTAATCCTGGTCATTGCTGCTCCATCTGCAATTAACAGGATAACTGTCTTTCACAAAAACACTAAGATTTACAGAGCTTGTGTTGAATTCTATAGGGCTTCCGTTAAGTATGCTTGTTGTCTCTATCAATGGCGCTTCTGTGTCAGGGCTTGGGTTTACGCAGAACTTGAAAACAAAATCTCCTACATCTGCATACCCATTTGTGTTCTGGCAGCTTGCATAGATTGAATACTTGTTTCCGTTCTCAATTGTTGCGTTTTCTGCAGCAAGTGCATTTGCATCAGGCAACTGAGTAAGCATCTGGCTGTGATTGTAGATTGCAACAGGACTTCCGTCGAAGAAATTATTCATACTTGAGAAATTGAGGCTGCTGTCTGTGTCCCATTTGCATATTGCAGGCTCATTTGTAGTTACTCCGAATGTTAGGGAGCTGCTTGAATTTATGCATCCGTTATTGTCGTTCAAAGGCACAATCTTTACTCCATTATTAGGGGGAGATAATGTATTGTCTGGCGTATACTTGTACCCTGGAGTAAGGATATCTAACCATGGCTGCATTATAGGAGGAGTAACATCTCTGCTGTTGTTCCATACGCAAAGTTCTTCCCCTGTTCCCTGATTCACCAACTCACAGCCTTGTCCAAGGCTTCTGCAAGTATATTCTGTGCATGGCAATTGGCCATTATTGCATTTGGAGCAATCATGCCCCCCTGTTGGCGGCGTCCATGGATAACAGTTGAATTGATAGCTTTGGTATCTTACACTTTTCCATGAAATTAATAAAACAGCTATCCCAACTATAACTCCCACCCCTGTGCTTCCAAATCCAAGAATTTTTATTCCAAGTTTTGACACTATCTGGCTTGCAAAATATCCTGCACCAACACCCAGTCCTGCTGCATGTGAAAATTCAGCATTTGCTCCTGCTTTTCCAAAAGCCCATTGTGTAACAGCATAAAGTCCTGCTGCAGTTGCAGCTGTCGCGACAATATTTGCAATGCTCAATTTCCCCGCTATAGTTGGGTTAAAAATCCAACCCTTAACCCCTGTATAAGGATTTGGATTAGCAAAATTATCAAGGAATGACGGGTTGGGCGCATTGAAGGTAAATCCTTTAAGATTCTTAACATCAGATGTAACCCCTGATGTTATACCTTTTAAAATATCCTTTATTCCCCCCGCATTAGTAGGAATACTCGTAATACTATTAGCTGTATCCACAACTGTATTTGCAGTATCGAGTAGATTTCTTGAATTGCTAGAAGGTGAAGCTGCAGGGCAAGATCCTAAAGCACTTGATTTAACTGACCAAGAGCCATCACTTTGCTGACTGCAAATTGAGCTGCAATGTGAACCTCCTTGAGATGTACCACATCCAAGCCATACAACACAAAAATTATTTTCAGTGAACGTGTCTGTTGTTGGTGGGTTACAATGTCCTGTAACACAGCTCAGCATATTATTGCTTCCCATTTGCCAATATGATTCTGTAGATGTCCCTTTATCAATTATTGCACATTGTCCAGGTGGGAACGCACTCACACTTGGTATAGTCATTGCAACAAGATAAGTGAATGCAATTATGCTGAGAACAATTGTTGCTGCCTGAAACAATGCCAGAGATTTATTCTTGAAACTCATTCCTTTTTTGTTTGTTTGTATTATCATCTTAATTACTATTTTTTATCATTGACCTTTTGATATTGTAACAAAATTGTTGATATTACTATTATATCCTGGATTTCCAATGTAATTTGTTTTGTTGCCGCAATCACCAATGGAAACACACATCCCCATCCTTTGGTTTATCCACTGTGAGACTGCATTAATGTCTGGCAGATGAGCTCCTTTGGAAAGTCCGACGCATTCGCAACCACTCTGGCATGACCAGCTTGAAATCCCAAGAAAGCCGCCAACTGCGTTTCTTGTGAATTTGACAACACATTTCTGGTTTGCCTGTGCACATATAGCCTGGGGACTTGCCAACCCACTATCTTTGCTGTCCTGTGTGCCGTTCCAGAAAACAAATCCTGGAGAATATTCTGGAACGCATGCAGCGCCAATTTCCTTTGTTAACTGTAAACTAAATCCCCCGACATTAACTGTTCCCACATAGAATTTCTGTCCTTGGCCTTGAGGAACGAGAGTTCCGTTGCTGTTGACAACAACAGGATTCCCATTTTCATCTGTAGCGCTTGTCAGATTTACCCACTTGCAGTCTCTTTGGTCAGTGTTCAAACAGTCTTGCTCATTTGTTTGCACAGTGCAATCCTCCCATCTGTTTACAGCGCATTCCGCAACAGGAAAACTGCTGCTGCTTCCGTTGAGAGAACCTTGAAGACAAACCTGGTTCCTGTAAGGGTCGCACAATTCTGTAGTGACTTCTCCATTGAAGCATCTTTGCACCGCATATTCGCTTCCAGGAGAATTGCTGCTTGCCCCTTGCGTATTCGTTACGCACCAGCTTGAGCCTTGAGAATAAACCTTCCCATTGTAATGACAGCTCAAATCAGCGCATACAAAATTTCCAGTGCTTGGCTGATTAGGTGTTTGCTGGTTTCCTCTCTGGTATGGTTTACAGGTGCTTCCTGCAAGATAGTTGCAGTTGCCACATGAAGAAGAGCCGGCATTGCTTGATCCAGGATTACAGCTTGCAGAAGGATCAATTATGTTTGTCCAGTATGTTGGGTCCTTTAGTTTTGAAGAGTCATAAACATTTGCCATGTTTCCACATGAGTCAACAAAATAAACCTGATCCTGTCCAGGGACGCATTCTGTATTTTTTGTAGGCGCACATTCTGTGTTCAGGGTTTCTGCAGTGCACAAAAGGCCTTCATGGAATTCTACAGTTGTATTACCTGAAGAGGCTGTTTGCAGCTGCTGACAATCACCTCTTGACAAAAGTCTGCAGTTTCGTGTCACGCCATTATCCAGAACACAAGCGCCCATTTGCTGAGGGTTTGCGCTTTCAATGCATGTTGTTTCATCTGTTATATCTGTCCTGAATGTTGTATTCACTCCGTAAACACCTGCAAAATTCTTGCACCTTGTCTGGGTGACAAATGCTGTCTGGTCTCCAATGAAACAGCATCCAAGCTTGCACTGAGGAATTGTGCTAGGAGTTCCGTCAAACCATGTTCCCTTGCTGTTCTGACAAACCTGTGATGGAACATTTGGCAAGCATGTACCCTCCTGGGGATTAACACATGTCCCAAGCCTGCAATAGCTTGTTGACTGGCATGAAGTTGGTGCAGGAGTGCTTAATCCATTTCCTGTTGCACACAAAGAAATGTCATTTACATTCTGACACCATCCACCGCCTTGTAATTTTTCGCAGCAATATGAATTTGCAGGTGTATCTGCAGAAACTTTATTTGTAAAGAATAAAATTGTTAATGCCAAAATTCCCGCTATTAGAAAAATAGTTAATAACTTCTTTTTGCTAATCACATAATTTCTTTCTCTTATGCTTAAATCACACTCTTTTGCCATTTTTTATCTCTTTTATTTAACCTGATGTGACTCCTGAACTGTAGCCAGGAGGGTATACAATACTTCTTGATGCAAACTGGAATTTATTTCCTGTGTTCCTGTCTGTCAAGATGTAAATCTTTGTTCCGTCATTCTGGACCATTTTTTCAACTTTCAAATTCTCGTAATATGTCATGTATGCTGATGTTGAAGCATCGCCGTATGTTGCTTCCCATTCAACAATATTATTAGCTATACCCAGTAATTCATAAAGATTATTGTTCAAAACAACACTAAAGGAATTGTAAGTGGATGTTGAGCCCTTTGTTACAGTTAGTGTGTAATTTTGAAAATCTGTGACAACTTTGTTTGGAAGAACTTCCACAACTGTTGTTCCTATTTTAAGGCTTGGAACATAGCCATCGTTTTTATAACTCTGCTGCAGGCTGTCAAAGCACGAACTGACATCGCTTGAAATTGAATCTTTTATTTCTGACTCAATATATTGCTGCGTAAGGATTGGTGGCTGGACAACACATTTGCTGTAATATTCATTTGTGTAGCAAAGATATTGCACCTTGTTGTTTTCGTATGTAAAATAAAATTCAGGATTTAGACTTCCTCCCTGAAGAGAAAGAGTCGTTATTCTTCCTTCAATTGTTTTCTGAAGGCATGATTGTATAAAACCCTGCGGATTTTTTACATCAAAAGTTGTCTGTGTTGAAGCTTTTGGAACAAAAAAATAGACAAGAACGCCTGCCACAATTATTATGATTGCAATGATAATAAAAAAAGTCACCTGGCCCCTCTTTTCCATTGTTTATACAAGAAAATTTTGTTTATAAATCTTGTTTTAATCTTCGGTTTCGACACGGGGCGCGAGAAGAAATGACAGCTCAAGAAAATCATTTTTTACATCCATTCTTAATGGGTGGTCATCTGCAAAACGGAGAACTGTTTTGTCAGAGAGCCTTGATGCCTTCACGAATTTCTGCAGATATTCCAGGCTGTATCTTGATTTGCAGTTTTCTGCAGAAATCTTTGCCTCATCTGCTGAAAATTCAGACATTGCGCTGTTTAGTCCCTTTGCTTCAATAATAAATTTGCTATCCTTGACAACAAAGGCGCATGCATCTGCAACAACAGCGCAGTCTTCAATTGAGTCAATTAAATCAGTGGAATTTAATTCAACAACAGAGCTGAATTCAAGGTTTGGCATTTCTTTTTCCTCACTTTCAACTTCAATAAGGCTAAGATTGAACGTTCTTTTTATCTTGTCCTGTATAAGTATATTGAGGTAATTGTCCTGCTTTTCTAGTATTAGAGAGCTTCCTGGCCCTGATCTCTTAAGTATCCTTTTCAGGTTCTCAAGGTTTATTCCAAGAACTTCTGCACCTGTTTCAAACTTTGAAAAAGAGCTTTTTGGAAGGACAAAATGAACCATTGACACATTTGCAGGGTCCATTGCATCTATGCTTAACCCATTTTCATTGATTTTTATCCTGACTTCTGCTACTATCTCAGATATTACATCAACAATCCTCGACAAAAGAAGCGGGTTTTCAAGTTTTACAAGCATTTTTATGATGCGCGGAAATATTAATCCTGCTTTTTTAAAAAGCAATACTCCACTTTTAAGTATTGTTATTATGAAGTATAGAGTAATTATATAAATATTGTTCTGTTTGGAAAAACAATGGAAAATTCTCAGGCTAAACCAGATTCTTCAAGAATTAAGGAGGAAAGAATAAGGAAAATAAACCATCTTTATTACTCAAGAAAAGACATCCAGAAAGCCATCTTCTCATTTTCAGCCAATCGTGAAGTAGCTCCAAGCTATATGATGGAAAGCTTTGGTAAGAGACCGGACACTTTCCAGTATCCTGGAGACATTTTTGAGATGGTGAAAAACGGCGCGACTTCTTTTCATTGTTCAGAAGAAATCTGGACAGACCCCTTGAAAATTTCAACAGGAATGAGCCAGAAGCAACTAAATGAACTAAGAACAGGCTGGGACCTTTTGCTTGATATTGATTCAAAATATCTTGATTACAGCAAGATAATGGCAGAGCTTATAATAAAAGTCCTGAGATTTCATGGCGTGAAAAATATTGGGATAAAATTTTCAGGCAGCAAGGGATTTCACATAATTGTTCCATGGAAAGCTTTTCCAAAAACAATTTACAACATAAACACTTCTGACATGTTTCCTGAATGGCCAAGAATAATCACAAAATATGTAATGGACATCACAAAAAAAGAACTCACGGAAAAAATAACCCAGCTTACAAAGCCAAACAAATATGTAAGGGATTTTTCAGCCTCAGCAGAAGTTGTTCCTGACTTGATTCTTGTTTCATCAAGGCATCTTTTCAGGATGCCATATTCTCTTCATGAAAAAACAGCATTGGCAAGCGTTGTCTTAAAGCCAGAGCCAGAGGTAATACAGAAATTCCAGCCAAAAGATGCAGATCCTTTCAAGGTTGAGATAAGGAATTTCATGCCTGATTCAAAAGATGGCGAAGCTTCAGAATTACTTCGCGAGGCTCTTGACTGGAACAAGACGCAAAATCCAGAGCAGGATGAGCAAAAAAACTATGAAGGAAAATTATTTTCTCAAGTTGCACTGAAATCAATATCTGAAAAGAATTATCCTCCAAGCATCAGGAAAATCCTTGAAGGAATGAAAGGCGACGGCAGAAAGCGTGCTCTTTTCATCATAACAAATTTTTTCCGCTCAGTCGGCATGGACAGAAAAGACATTGAAAAAATTCTTCATGAATGGAACAAAAAAAATGAAACTCCCCTTAAGGGGGGATATATTGTCTCCCAGTTGATTTCAAGCTTTAGGGGAAAGCCGATTCCTCCGCCAAATTATGACAAGGATTATTACAAGGGAATAGGAATAGTTCCAACAGAGGAGGAATTGAGATACAAAAATCCTTCAAGCTTCATGATAAGAAAAACTCTGAGGGACGAACACGAGGAAAAACGTGCTAATGAAAGAATAAGTAAAGCCGGAAAAAAGAATTTCACTAAAGATAATTTTAAAAATAAAGTATAACTCTATATATGATGAAAAAAAGAGGGGTGTATATTTTCTTTATACTTTTGTTTCTTGGCTTGACTTTTGTTGCTGCAGACACTTCCTCAAATCTTACGGGCATTGACAAGGCATACCAGTGCCTGTCAAATAAAATTAACAACAGTTGCTCAAGTTTGACAGATGAAGAAAAGGCATTTTCACTTCTTGCAATAGGGCAATGCCAGTCAGATCTTCTCTCTGACGCAAAAACAATTGGTTCTGGCAAATGCTGGCCATCATCAGGATGCTCAATAAAGACAACTGCGCAGGCTCTTCTTGCCTTGAATAGTTCTGGTGGAGATTCATCAAGCGCGCAAAACTGGCTTTATTCGCAAAATGCAACACCGACGCAGATTGTATGGTATCTTGAGATTGACAGTTCAAATTCAACGAGTTGTACTATAGAGTATAACTCCGGCCAATCTTACACAGTTAATATAGACGAAAACAAGCAATTAAGCAGCGGAGCAGGAAACTGCCTTGCACTTTCTCAGAATGGCTATTTGCTTCAGGTTTCCCCTTCATGTTACAACAAGAATTTCCAGATTTCATGCACTAATGATTTTTTGACAACAACACTTTTCCGGAAATCAACGTCATCAACAGTTTATGTCACAGACACTACAAACTCTGCAGCATCAGGAGGAACAACAACTGAAAATGTTAAATCATCCTGCTTCTCTACAGGAACAACCTGCGATTATGAAGGAACTCTCTGGGCAGCTCTTGCATTAAACGCTGCGGGGCAGGACATTTCAAACTATCTTCCTTACCTGATTGTCATGGCTGACGAAAACCAGAAATTTTTGCCAGATGCATTTCTTTATGCTTTGACTGCAAAATTACAGTATAAAACTTCCCTTCTTTTATTGCAGCAAAGCAGCGAATACTGGATGGAATCAGGCGACAAATATTATGATACAGCTCTGGCACTTTACCCTCTGCAAAATGAAAATTCATCTGAAAAAACAAATGCACAGACATGGCTTCTTGGCTCCCAGGATTCTGCCGGATGCTGGAATTCAGGAAACATAAGAGACACTGCATTTATCCTTGCATCTTCATGGCCAAGGCAGTTTTCTTCAGGAGGAGGACCAACAGGCCCTCCCGACTGTATAACAGCAGGACATTCCTGCACATTGCTTGCACAATGCTCTCAGGAAAACATCCTTACAAATTATCAGTGTTCTTCTTTGTCTGTATGCTGTAATACACCACCTTCCCAGCAAACATGTGCTGAACAAGGTGGCGAAATTTGTTCTTCAAATCAGATTTGTGGACTTGGAAACACTAATCTTCCTTCATCAGACACAAATTCATCTCAATTATGCTGCAGTAATTATGGTTGTATTACACAAACAGCAACTTCAACTGATGATTGCACATCAAACAATGGAACTTGCAGAGCAGGAGGATGTGCAACCGGAGAACAGGCAACAAATTCTTACACATGCACTTTGCCAGGAGATACATGCTGCGTCATTTCAACAGCGCCATCTTCTTCATCCAGCGGGGGAAGTTCTTTATGGATATGGATTTTGGTCATTCTTATTGTTCTTGTCGGTTTAGGAATTATTTTCAGGAAAAAATTAAGGGCAATAATTTTCAAGGAAGGAAAAACATCATCAAAGCCTGGAATGCAGCCTCCAAGAGGTCCTCCTTATTACCCACGACCAATTCAAAGAATGCCTGAGAGAAGAATAATTATTCCCCCACAAAGACCATCACAGCCAATAAGAAGGGTGCCTTCAAAATCCCAGAATGAGCTTGATGAAGTTCTTAAGAAGCTGAAAGAGATGGGCAAGTAATTCTGCAGCATATTAAAATTTATTAACCTGTTTTTTCTTTAATTGATATGAATACAGTCGAAAAAACATTAAGAATAAAATTTAAGGCCAATAATAAAAGCTTAATGTCTGGTTTTATTCCCTTAAAATTTCTGGTTATGCTAACATTTTTTTCAGCACTATTTTTCCCCTTTGTTTCAGCAGTGCAGATTTCAATGAACCAAAATTTTTCACAGGGAGAAACGCTTGTCACAGTTGTTTCAGGTTCATTCATAAATCAAATAACTACAGACTATGTCGCGTTTTACAGGGGCCACACTCAAATTCCAATAAATGACGGGGTTGTAAGGATTGGTGATGATTACTATGTTTATGCCAGTCTTGCTGGCTCTTCTTCCCAATTCCCACCCGGAGAGTATTCAATGAACATCTCAGGAGTCAGTTATTACACAGCTGCAAACCAGATTTCAAGTGCCTCTTTCGGCCAGAATTTTTTCATAACAAACAACACCTTTGCATTTTCAACAAATCCCGGAGCAGTAAATGCGAACACGGATTTCTCAGTGCATCTTAGAAATGTTCTTGGCAGTAAAATTACAATCAATTATGGACTGAAAGAAAACTCAGCAAGTTCCGGCTCAGGATTTTTTGCATCTCTTTTCGGCTCAGGAAGCACAAACACAAGCGCAATAATAAATGCAAGCTCCGTCACATTAAATCCTGCTGAAACAGCAACAATAAATTTTCCGATAAGCCAGTTTTCGCAAAACGGGCTTGTTTACATTGAATTTTCCTCAGGAAATTCGACATTTGACCTTCCCGTTTATCTTAATACAAACCAGGCTCAGCAGCCATCAGGAAATAGCTCAGGAACAGAAATTTCCGGTTTTCAGGAAATTGCATTTCAGCCAAATTCAGTAAATGTGTCGTTTGCAACGAACTCAAACATATCAAGAATTTTGTATTTGACAAATACCGGAAATGATACAATAACAAACATTTCTTTCAACATGTCTCCTTCACTTGAACCTTATGTTATCCTAAATCCAAGTAACGTGACTTCTTTAAATCCAAATACAAATCAGCAGATAGAACTTAATATTGCATCAGATGGAAATGAATCAACAATTAACGGAATAGTTACTGCATACAATGGCAATTTTTCCTCATCATTTAATCTTAATCTAAACTTCATTAGCAATTTTAATGAATCCGGGAACATTTCTTCTATTGTTACGACATGCAGTCAGCTTAACGGAACAGTTTGCAACTCAAATCAGACATGCAGTGGTAAGTTTGAAGACACAAATGATCCCGGCGTTTGCTGCCTCAGTCCAGGAATATGCCAGGAGCCGCAGCAAAGTTCTTCCGGATGGATTGGCTGGATTTTGCTTGCTGTTGCATTGTTTGTGATTTATATTTTCTACAAAAAAAGATACAAGAAAGTTCAGCCAAAGAAACCTTTCTAGGCTTTGATAATTAATTCTCTTTACTTTTTCCTTTTGGAAGATTTTTTTTCTGTGTTTTTATTTTCCCCATTCTTTTCAGGAATTTCTTTTACATAAATTCCCGTCTTTGCTTTTTGCAATTCCCCCACAAGCCTTGCATTTTCCATTTGTATAATTCTTGTCATCTCATCATAGGAATGAAGCCTCCTTATCAGTTCGCTGAGAACCTCGCTCCATCCCGTGTTTGCAAGGTTTATTTTTTCAGGGGAGATTACCTCAATATGCGCAGGCATATACTTGAACATCAGTCCTGTAAGAGTCATTATATCCTCAACTTCCAGTTCTATTTCAGCAAAAGTCGCAAAGAACTCCTTGTTATCTTTCATTGTCACAGGCTCCTTTATATTTTTTGAAACAACCTTAACCCCTTTCTCTGTTTTCATCTCATCTATCATCTTTTCAAGAGTTTCAACTAGATGCTGTGCAGGCCTACCTATTATGTCAAGAATCATCATTGCCTTTATTTCTTCACTGGAGCTCATTTCTTTCCTTTTTCCTTTTCGCGAGTGTTTTAATTAAAAACAAAATTCCAAGCACAGTGCCAAATGAAATCAATTCATAAATTGGATAGTTTGTCTTATCTGAAATTTCAGAGCTTTCAATGGTTTTTATAGCTTGCGGGCTTAAATATATTGTCTCAAGCTCAATTTTTTCAGGCGCGCAAGGTTGTGCTAAAAATGTTGTATTATCAGTGGAAACATGGCTATTTTTTAAGCTTGAGTTTTTTTCTGTACTAACATTTTCTTCGCTGCTTATTGTTTTTTCATTGGAAACACATGCAAGCCCCTGTGATTTTATGCTGCTTAATGTCACATTTCCTATTCCTCTTACTCTTATCAAGTCTTCAACAGAGCTAAACGGTCTTGTATCAATTATTGCCTGTGCTTTTGCAGGACCTATTCCGGATAGTTTGTCAAGCTCTGACAAACTTGCAGTATTTATGTCAATTTGCTCTGAATCACAGGAACCAGAAATGAAAGTTAAAACAGGAAAAAGCAGCATAAATAAAATTGTTAAGATGTAAAAACCCCTAACATTTGCCATAATTTTACACATCCGATTAAGTTATAAGATTTGTTGTACTGCATTAACAAATTTTCAGCCGTATTTTTCCTGGAAATCAATGTACTCAACTTCACCAGGCTTTTTTCCCTTTTTAGCTATTTTTATCCTGCTGAATATCTTATTTTCAAGCAGCCACTCGCACATTCCTCTTTCAATTGAATCAAGATATCCGTTTGATTTTACTTCAACGCCGATTATTTCGTAGCTTGAATTTGAATTTCTTCGGAAACACACAAAATCGGGAAATCCTGTTCCCATACCTAGGATTTTCAGGAAAGGGTTGAACTTTCTTTTTGCAGGAACAATTTTGTTTTTTTCATAGTCAATAGTATTCATCCATTTGCTAGTAATCCACCCCATACTCTCAAGTTCTTGCCTAACTTTAATTTCAAATCTTGCCCCAGATGCACGGCTTTTCTTTCCCCTCTCAGAATTCTCTCTCTTTTTTTTCATGCTTCACAAAAATATGAGAACTATAAAAATATAACGAAAAATGCTAAATATCTCTTGCCTGCAGTGTTTTTCTTCCGTTTGCCTTTGCTCTTTTTATCGCGTCCATCAAAACTTCCTCATTTTTTCTTTCCAAAGCAGCGCCAACTTCATCTGCAACACCTGTAATTGCATTTTCCTTGTCCAAATCCTTGACAGATTTTCTTATATTTGATTTTATTATCAGCCCCATTTTTTATTTTACCTTTTTCCAGCCAATAATCATTATGATTACTCCTATAATGAATATTAGCGCTCCGAATATATCAATGTCTATTCCCAAATAGCCATAAGTTATGATGTTGAGGAATTGCATAAGAATTCCTACTGCAACAAAGATTATCCCTGATTTTCTTGATATGATTTTCATTTTAAGTCAATTATACAAGACCAACCTCACTTTTTATCTTTTTTATTCCTTCTATTGCAATCTTGAAAAATTCATCAAGAGAAACGCCAACAAGTTCAATTTCCCTTATGACCTCCCTTGAAATTTTTGCAGCAAATGCCCTGTCCTTGAACTTTTTTTTCAAGCCAGCAGGCTCCATGTCAGAAATCTTGTTTCCCCTCATTAAAGCATATGCATGAACAAGTCCGGTTATTGTTTCGCTAGCTGCAAGAGCATGCTGTATCTTTTCTGTCCTTGTCTTGCTTGCCAAAGCAGGCAATTCTTCAAAGCCATAGCCATGGCTTAAGATTGTTTCAATAAAATACTCTGTAAATCCTTCTTTCCTGAGAATTTCAGGCATTTTTGTCAGATGTGTTGAAACATCATGCTTTGTAATGCCCCAGTCAACATCATGCAAAAGGCCAAGCATTGCCCAATATTCTGAATCTTCGCCAAGATGCAGCGCCAACTCCTTCATAACAGCCTCGCTTTCAAGATAATGCACAAGGTCAGGGCTGTGCGTGTTGTGCTTTTTGATCAGACTCCATGCTTTTGCTCTTGTGATTGGCAGTTTTTCCATTCTTATTTTCATTACATCCGCGGCGAGGATACCCAAGCTTTTAAGCCTGGTGAGGAATCGCCGCCCCCCAAATTTAATTCTATGAAATGACTAGAATCAGAAGGTCTGGATTCTAGACCTCCTGAATTAAACAAAAACTTAGCATGAGCTATCTTAGGAGATGAAAAATGGATTTGAAAAGTTCCAGTCATAGCTTTGGACAAAATGCTTTTCACTTTGTGTGGAAATGCAAATACGCCATGGACCCGATGAAGTTCTATGGCATCAGAATGGATTGCGAGTACTTCATCAGAAAAGTTGCTTATCGGGAAGGCTGCAAGATCTATGAGCTTCACATCGCTGTTGACCACATTCACTTGTTCGTTGAGCTGCCTACAACTATGAGTGTTAGCAAAGCCCTTCAGCTGTTCAAAGGTTACAGTGCTTTCTGCTTGCTGAAGAAGCATCCTTGGCTGAGAAATTATTTCCAAAGAGGGCATTTCTGGAGCCCTGGAAAATTCTTTCGCAGCGTCGGAAACACAACCAGCGAAGCTGTTGCTCACTACATTACTTCTTCTCAGCCTTGGATTTCTTTGTGATAACATTTTGTTTTTGTCTTTAATACCTCGGGCTTTAGCCCGAGTGTTGTTTATTTTTGTAACCATACTTATTTCTCCGGTTTCATGAATGGGAAAAGGATGACATCTCTTATTGAAGGCGAATTTGTCAGGAGTATTGCAAGCCGGTCTATTCCCATACCCAGTCCAGAAGTTGGAGGCATTCCAACTTTCAGCGCATTGATGAAGTCAGGATCCATGGGCTGTGCCTCAAAATCCCCTTTCTTGAATTTTTCCTCTGCAAACTTCCAGTAATTTTCAAGGACGTGAGGGTCATTTTGCTCGCAGTAGGAAAGTCCAATCTCCATTCCATTCACAATTATCTCAAATGAATCAACAAATCCACTTTTTTTCTCATTGTGCTTTGCCAGACCTGCAGCTTCCAATGGATAATCATAAACCAGCGTTGGCTGGATTATCTTTGGCTGAACTTTTTCTTCAAAAACATTTATCATAACCTCGCCAACAGTGTCGCATTTCTTGCAGTCAACATCTATTTTTTCAGCAGCTTTTTTTGCCTCGCCAATGCCTTTGATTTTTGAGAAATCAACCTTTGTTTCTGATTTTACAACATCAATAAAACTGATTTTTTTCCATGGTGCCTTGAAATCTATTTCATTTCCATGCACATTTATTTTTGTTTTTCCATGAACCTTTTTAACTATGTATGAAACCATATCTTCTGCAAACTTCATATTGTCATTGTAATCTGCATAAGCGAACATTGTTTCAACCTGCGTGAATTCAGGATTATGGTATTTGTCAATTCCTTCATTCCTGAAATCAGGAGAAAACTCGAAAACTCTTTCATATCCGCCGACAACAAGCCTTTTCAGGTAAAGCTCATTGGATATTCTCAGGAAAATTTCCATGTCAAGGGCATGAAGCTTTGAGCCAAAGGGTCTTGCATTTGTTCCTCCATAAATCGGCTGCAAAATAGGGGTTTCAACCTCAAAAAAATTCTTTGATTTCATGAACTCCCTTACATAGTCAAAAATCTTCCTTCTTATCTCAAAAATCTTCCTTATTTCAGGATTCATAATCAAGTCAAGGTACCTTTTTCTGTATCTTTCCTCCTTGTCCTGCAATCCATGCCATTTGTCAGGCAATGGAACAATTGATTTTGTAAGCAGTTCCAATTTCCTTACAAGAATTGAATGCTGCCCTGTTTTTGTCTTGACAATTTTTCCTTCAACGCCTATTATGTCGCCGACATCAGTATACTTACTGAAAAAATCAAAATCCTTGCCGGGTGTTTCCCCATCCTGAAAAACAAGTTGTATTCTTCCTGTGAAGTCCATTAGGTCAGAGAATGTTATCTTTCCTATTTCCCTTTTTGTCATTACTCTCCCTGCTGTCTGGACCTTTTCTCCCATTTTTGCCTCAAGGCATTCTTTCACAAGATTCTTTTTGTCAAATTTATGGGCATAAGGATTGATTCCTTTTTCCTTAAGCTCTTTTATTTTTCTTTCACGCTCTTTTATTATTTCTTCTTCTCGTCCCATATTATTACAGTTAGATATGCAGTATTTTAAATGTTTTAAAATCTTGGAATTTTTCCGGCTTTACTTCAACTTTCTTGATGTCAGAATGCTTTGGTCCTGTTTTGCAAAGCTCTACCATTTTGTCAACATCTTCAGTATCCCCCTCCAAAAAAACTTCAACTCTTCCATCTTCGAGATTTCTTACAAAGCCCTTTACATTTTCCTTCTCTGCATTTTCCTTTACAAACGCCCTGTAAAAAATACCCTGGACAGTTCCATCAATGTAAACTCGCACGGATTTTTTCATAAAAGAATAAGATAAAAAGGATTTATTAAGTTTTATCTGATAGATTTGCTTAAAGGCCGAATGTCTTTTCAAATTCGCGCATTTGGTTATATCTCAGAAGAAATTCACGCCCCTGCTTCGTTATCGCTATTCTCATGCCTGCCTTTGTATCCTCTTTTTTTACAAGATCCTTTCCAGTAAGATCTTCTAAATAAAGCTTCATCTGGCTGTGAGAAAGATTAGCCTTGTACATCAGGTGTGTTGGTTTAATGCTTCCGCCTCTTTCTTGAACTATCCCCAGCATATCTGATATTATTTCCATTCGACTTCTTTTCCTTTCCATGTTTCCATATACGTATAATTAGACCTAAGAATATAATATAGCTTATTAATTCTACTACATCTGCAATTGCGAAAAGTATGGGAATTTCAGAGAAAAGGAAGAACATCTGGCTGACTGCGAGTATGCTGAATCCTGCTATGAGAATCTTTGTGTTGAAAAATTTGTTTTCCCTGTAGACTTTTATATAGCTTGCAATTATAAGGCCAAGTAGAATCAAGGCTGTTGCATGAAAAATATAAAAGAATTCTTGGCTGAGAAATGCAGATATTAATATGAAGTAAAACATTAGTATATAATCCTCAATAGATCTTTTCCTGTTCTTAGGAAGTCTGTAGATAAAATAAAGTCCCAGAAGCATGAAAAATCTGTAGAAGAAAAATCCCGCATAATAAAAGATATCAACAGAACCAACAATATTGCTTGTTATAAGTGCTTCTCCAATTGCCCTGCTTGGACCGATGTGATAATAAAGAACGAGCTTTGTCATAATGTCTGCAAGCTCTGCAAGGGCAATGAACCCCAAGCCTCTTCCTAAGCTGAATGTTCCCTTGTTTTTGCTCATCTTGTAGGATTTGTAAGCAAAAAAAGCGAATATGACAAGCACTAGAAAACTGAAAACATCGATTATTAAATCTTTTCCGAGAAACCAGTCAGGAGTCAGTGCTATTTTGACCATATTTATGCCCTTTAAAAAGGGTTTTCATTTAAAAAGCTTATGAAAAATACCACTATAAAGCGTTTCTCTACAAAATCTTCACAATTGATTTATAAGGGGCTTTCTTGAGATAATCAGAAATTCAACCTCTCTTTTCACCTCCCCCGACATTTTCTTCCGGAAAATGTCGTGAGGAGTCATAATCATGCCCCCTTTATGGGGCAATAAAAGAAGTGATAATGAAACAAAAAACAGTTCTTGCAGATGTACCTGAAGACATTCAGGAAGAAATATTCCTACTGTACAGGATGGGGGTGAGAATAGAAGAGATAGAATACCTAATCGATTCTAAACGCAAGATATATTCATAGGTCTGTTAAGCTGATTTTACACACCTCTCATATCCATCTCATTATTTATCACGCTGACTACCTGACTGGCAAAATAGACATTCGGACCTATGGATATTTTCTTTGCTATTTTTTTCAGCCTTTTTAATTCTTTTTTTGGAAGCCCGTCCTGATCCCCTATCACAAAAACGCTTTCTTCCGTAAGGTCTGCCTTTCTGATATTTTCTCCTGTTTTGTCAAGAATAAAAACCTTCTTTCCCTCTTTTTCAAGCTCAGCTATTACCTGCAAAAAGCTCTTTTTTTCAACAAAGCAGCCGGGCATTGCCTCTGTTTTCTTTCCAGGCCTGTATTTATAAAGTATTTTTTTAATCAAAGTCGCAGTGTCTTTCTTGCTGAGGCTTGTTTCCTTTGTTACGCGAATTTCAATATGCTTTGGAGGGTCAGGCATTCCGTAAAAGACAAGATGTAGAGCAACATCATCTCTCAATGCATGGGACAGAAAAAATGCGTTTATTATTACATGCATTGCAATATCCAACCTTCCCGCATCCATTAGATTTTTAACATCAAAATTTCCGGATGTTCTTGCGCTTTGTGAAAAATATACAAATGTTCTCATTTTCCTATTGGCTGCAAAACAAATTCAGGCTTTGCAAATATCCTGCTTTCTAATAGTATCATATAAACCCCTATAAACCTATCATCGCAAAATACACTTATCTTAGTTCCTTTATTAAAATTGCTTTTCTCCTTTAAATTTTCCAGATAAATGGGCTGTCCTCTGAGTATTTTTTCCACTTCATCCTTTTTTATCTGGACAACAGGATACAATTCGCTTACAATTTCTCCCGGAATTATCATTTCCCTTAATTTTTTCTCATCTTTCATAGCCTCTTCAATTTCGTAAAGCGTGTGGCTTTTTTCTTCAATGAAAATTCCTGCCCTGATCCTTCTTAATTCCAGCATATGCGCGCCAATTCCCAAATTTTCCCCAAGGTCATGAATAAGCTTTCTTATGTAAGTTCCGCCTTGGCATTCAACATGAAAAAGATAATTTTGCCCGTCTTTTTCAAGTATATCAAATTTTTTTATCTCCCTTTCCCTTTGAATCCTGGCAACTCTTGATTTTACAGGAGGAAGCTGGGTTATTTTTCCCAAAAATTTTTCATTAATTGCCTCTTTCAACTCTTCCAGGGAAATATCTTCATGAATCCTCATTATTCCAATGTATTCCTTGTCTTCTCCGAGAAAAAAGCCGGTAAGCTTGCATGCCCTGTTAAGCGCAACAGGCAGAACACCAGTTACCTTAGGATCTAAAGTTCCAAAATGGCTTGTCTTTCTCAATCCAAGGGATTTCATGACAAATTCAGATACATCAAAGCTTGTTGGTCCTGATGGCTTGTCAACATTTATTATTCCAAATTCCAAAAGTTCTTTTGTTGTTTTCTTTTTCTTTATTTTTTCAATGTCAATTTTTTCCATTTTATTTTTATATTTCTCCCTTAAGATATTTCTTTCTTTTTTCTTCAGGGAATTTTTCTATCGCATAGCGGAGCATTGTTCTCGGCATTTTTTTGTATCTTGTTGAAAGGAAAAGCTCCAGAACTTCACTGTTCTTCTTTCCAACTTCTCTCAGCATCCAGCCAACAGCCTTGTGAATTAAGTCATTTTCATCATTCATTAATGTGTCTGCAATAAAAAGGCTTTCTCCGAAATCCCTTTTTTTGATGAACGCGAAAGTTGCGAGTATTGCAATCCTTTTTTCCCACAAATTATTTGATTTTGCCAGAAATCTTATCACATGAGGCCCGTCTCTGATTGAAAAATCTCCGACAATACTTGGCGCAGACAAATCAACAAGGTCCCAGTTGTTTATGTTTTTCGTGTTTTTAAGGTAAAATTCGAAAATTTCATGCTGCTTTTGCTTGTCTTTCTTTAATTTTTTGTATTTTTCACATAAAATCAGCAATGCCAAGAATCTATACTCATGAACTTTGCTGCTCAAAAGTTCTTGAATTTCATTTAAATCTGTTTTTTCCCAGTGTTTTTTTGCAATTTTTCTCTGTTCTGGCACGGTAATTCCCAGGAAAACATCACCTTCTGCATATTCCCCCTTTCCTGTCTTGAAATATCTCTGCAGCAGCTTAGCTCTTTCAGGGTCGCTTTTTGCCCTCAATTCCAAGATTAAATCCTGAACACTCATAAACTATAAAAATTCAAGCCATTTAAAATTCTATTGAAAATACATTAAAATGGATTCAAAAAGGGCATTAAAACAATTGCACGCTTTTAGGAAACACGGAAAAGAAATGCGCCTTGCGGCTGAGGCATGGAAAAATGACTATGAAATCCTGATTTCCACAATTATGTCTGCCAGAACAAGGGACGAAATAACAATTTCTTTTGCAGAAAAGCTGTTTAGAAAATACTCCAGTCCTAAAAAACTTGCAAATGCAAATATCAAAGATGTCCAGAAAATAATTAAGCAAATAAACTTTTATAAAAACAAATCAAAAAATATAATAAACTGCGCTAAATCTCTTGTTTCAGGCCATAATGGCAATGTTCCCCATGATTTTGAAAAGCTTATCGAGCTTCCAGGTGTTGGAAGGAAAACTGCCAATGTATTTTTGTCTGAAATAGGCCAGGATTCAATAGGTGTTGATACTCATGTTTCATACATCTCGCAAAAAGTCGGCTGGACGAAAAACAAAGCGCCTGAAAAAATAGAGCAGGATTTAAAGTCCCTGTTTTCACAAAATCACTGGAGACATGTCAATTCAACTCTGGTTCGTTTTGGGAAAACTCACACAAGCAAAAGACAGAAAGACGAGCTTATTAAAAAAATAAAAAACATAAAATAAAATGCAGAAGACAACATACCTTATTTCCCAGCTCAGAAAAAGCAATGTAGGCAAGGAGGTCAGCAAAAGAATGGTTGAATTTTCCATGGTTCCAAGAGATTTTAACTCCCTTTTCAGGGAGCTTGTTTTCTGCATATTAACTGCAGGCACAAGCGCAGACCTTGGATTGCGGACTATAAATCACCTGGGAAACACAATCTTCACAGGAAACGAAAAACAAATTCAGAAAAAACTTAAGGAAGTTTACCGTTTTCACACAGTCAGGGCAAAATATATTTATGACGCAAGAAGTAAATTCAGGAATATTAATATAAAAAGCCCCAATATTCGTGAGGTTCTTGTCGATAAAATTAAGGGTTTAGGCATGAAGGAAGCGAGCCATTTTTTAAGGAACGTTGGCTTCAAGAATTATGCAATAATTGACTTCCATATTGTTGATTTTTTAGTGAAAAACAGGATGATAGAGAAGCCAAAAGCAATAACACCTAAAAAGTATCTTGAAATTGAGAAGATTTTGTCCAAGCTTGCTAAAAAAACAAATACAAATCTTGGAGAACTTGACCTTTATCTCTGGTATCTTGAAACAGGAAAAATTCTGAAGTAAAAATTTAATACTGCAATTTCCACTTATTTCTCACTTCTTTTCTCTTATTTTTTATTAAATCAATTCCTTTTTGTTCTATGGCGTAGTCAATCCTATCGTCATGCTCTTTCCCAAAATACCTTTCTTCTATAAGCCCTTTATCTTCAATTTCTTTTAGAATCTCTCTTAAATTTTCAACAATAACGCCATTAGCCTTAAGAAAATCTAAAATTTGTGAATATTTATACCCCTGGCCATCAAATTTTGAAGTTGCCCCCTGCAGCATATACAGAATGCCTTCAATAATTTCATTTTTTTCCATATAATAAACTGCTTTAGAAATTAATAAAACTTTACTTCTGCAATGCCATTCGTCTTGGCTGAGTTTTCTGCTGTTTTGGTGCTCCTTTTGCCTGATGCTTTGCCTGTTTTGCAGTTGTTTTTTCCATCTGCTTCCCGGCTTCTACAACAGCTGATTTCTTTTCTTTCTCTTCCTTCTTTTCCTCTTCTGTTTTCTCCTTTGTTTCCTCTGTTTTTTCAGGCTCTTTCTTCTTTTCCTTTTCTTTTTCTGTTTCAGCTTTCTTTTCTCTTTTTTCAAGCCTTTCTTTTTTGAATCTTAAATTTTCGGGGAATTCTGCAAGCTCTGCCCTTATGAAATCGCCGTCTACAAAAGCCTTAATTTTGACTTTTGCAGGAGGATTCCTTATGCTTCTTGCCCAGATAAATTCATTGAGATATTTGTCTATCTTAACGCTTTTCAAGTTTCCGTCATAAAACTTCATATGTCTTAAGAGAAATTCCTTTATTGTCCTTATTGCTTTTGGAGTCCTTTTGTATATGACTGTGTTTCTGAATGTTTTTCTTAAGGGGATTATGAATTCTTTTTCCTGCTTTTTCTCTGTTTTCTCTTCCTTTTTTTCTTCTTTCTTCTCCGCTTTTGATTCTGTTTTTGCCTCCGGCTTTTTTTCTTCTGCCATCATTTCTTTCTTTTCTTCAGTTTCAGTCTTTTCGTGTTTTTTTATTTCTTCCTTTTTTTCTTCTGCCATTTTTTATTTATCCGAAGTGGTATTTTCTCTGTTTTCTTGGTTTAATATGCAGTTTTGTCCTTCTCCATGATCTTCTGTATCTTGTCATTGCAGATGGATGCACCTTTTTTCCCATCCCGTATTTGTTGAGCACTGCCCATACAGGCGCCCACTTTGTCTGCCTTCCTTTCTTTGCAAGCGTTGCTTTTTTCCCCGGATTTTTTATTCCCATTCTAATTTATTGCCTCCAAGAATTTTCTTCCTTTTTCAGTAAGCTGCCTTCCCGGCCTTTTTTCCCTTACTCCTTTTATTTTTTTAACAATTTCTGTGAATCCTGCATTGTCAGATTGCTGGAGAATAACACGGATTATTTTTCCGCCAGATTTCATGAATCTCTCTGGCTTCATTCCCCTGTTTTTCTTGCTTCCATATCTTGTTCTCAGCCTGTTTACTCCTATTGTTTTTTTCCTGTAAATTTGCCTGAGAATGCTTGCAGCTCTTTTGTACCAGAAATCAGGCTCGTCTATCGGCCTTTCTTTTGAAGGGCTTGACTTAACAAATTCTACCCATTCAGGCGCCTTGAATTCCGGAATTTTTTTCAAAGCTTCTGCTAATTTCAAGTTGTATTCCTGAGGGTTCATCTCGTATACTGAATTTTTTTCCATTATTAGCATTCCTTTCGGAATTAGAACCTCACATTGTGAAGTTAGCTTAAATTAAGGGCAATTTTCAATTTATAAACCTACTGCTTCCCCACTGTTGCCCATTTTTAACTATCTTATTTGCCATTAAAGTGCCTTCAATAACATTTTCTAAATCAGTTTTCATTGAGCCAATATCTAATGGATTTCCAGTAAGTATGACCTGATTGGTTGAAAAACATAGAGCGACAATAACACTTCCGCAATATTTTGAATTTTCCCCAAAATAATCTGGAACATGATAAACATTTATTTTCCCATCCCTAATAACCCCTATTCCTTTCCCTTCTTTAACATAAAGTTCTTCGATATAATCTCTGATATCAATCAAATGGCTTCTTTTTCTTACAAAATACTCTCTTCTTTCCATTTTCAAAATTCTATCTTGCTTTCTTTCTCCATTTCTTAACAAATATTGTGAACCCTACCGTCTTTGCAGTATAATGTTCACCCATTTTTTCAAGGATCTCGTTTTTGTATTTTTCATTTGCTTCTTTGCTGTGCCCCGCGCTTTTCAGCACAGAAACCTTCACATTGTCATGATTCTTAAAATGGTCCTTCATTGTTTCAATGAAATTCCCGGTTACTCCATTTTTTCCCAGTTGTGAATGGCTTGTTGACATTTTATCTGTCCATTAAGTTAATTATTTTTTTTACTGCTTTTTTTGATGCCAATATTGGATCTCCGTCATAGCAGTCAAACGGAATATTCCATTCTTTTAATATTTTGGTAACAATGCCGTCTATTTCAATCTGGAATGGTCTGCTCGTTGATCTTATTCCATCATCTTTTAGATATTTTGAATCCGGATGGATCTTGAATAATGCGTCATAACTCTTGGCATGCTCCCTTACAAATGAATCAAGTACAGAATCGCTGAATCCTCCCCGTTTAAAATAAGCATAATTATCAATAGAACCCCTGTCACATATAAGGACATCAATATTTTGTTTTGCTTCATAGAATATCTCTCCCCTCATTTGTTCTAGCAGAATATACCTCTGAGCCAATTCAGTTGTGCTTTCATTTATCGCAAAACCGGGCAATCTTGGAAGCTCTGTTGCTACTTCATCAAGAATCTTCACAACACCAACTCCTTCTTTTTTTAAGCCAAGCGCAATGTCCAGGCATGCAGTAGTTTTTCCAGATCCATGCGCACCAATCAGAGCAACTTTTATCATTTCAGAACTTTCAAAATGTCTTCCTTTTTAACTATTATTGTCCTGAATTCTTTTACATTCCATGTTCCTGCCTTCATTTTTTTCCCTTTGGAAATATCCTTTCCTGTGAAAACATTAATTGCAACATCTCCTTTGTTGTCTCTCCAGTCCTGGCTATATCTTGCGCAAAGAACAGCTGCAGCATTCACATCGCCTTCAAAAACCTTGCTTTTTATAACGCAAAAAGGGCTTCCCGGAGCTTTAGTGTGAAGAATAACATTTTCTTTCCCCTTGAATTTTTTCATAAGCTCATCATTGCTTCTTTCGTCTCTACCAAGAATAAACTCAGAACCTGTGGGAATTTTTATCTCCCTGAACTTAATTTTTTCTGCCATGCATTAACCATGAATTCACAATTCTTAAGGATTTTCTTTGGTCCGCAAACTTCAGCATTTTAATTGCTTGGGAAAAATCCACCCATTTATGCCTTGAATGCTCTTTTCTTGAGATTTTTACGGGCCCTTTTTTTACTTCTCCCGCAAAAAGAGTGAACGTTTGCCCGATCATTCCATGCCTTGTTGGAAACTTTTTGTTGTATTTGTATTTTCCGGAAAAATTGAATCTTTTTATTTTTAATGCACGTCTCCCAGTTTCCTCTCTCAATTCTCTTCTTGCCGTTTCCTCTTTTTTCTCTCCTTTCTCTATTCCTCCTTTGGTGAATTCCCACCCAACCCAGTGCAGTTTTCTCTTAAGAAGAATATATTCAATTCCATTTTTTGTTTTTGCATAAGGCAAGGCAAAAACAGCTTGTCTGTACTTTGGCATTTTATTTTCAGGAGTTTTTTATTCAGGTCTCATTCTTCCCCATTTTTCCAGGGCTTCCCTAAGTTCTTTATGTGTTTTTGCATATTCCTCAAGGCTTATTTTTTTGTTTGTTGCTTCTATTGCCTGCATTGAAGCAATTGCCCCTGCCCTTGTTCCACGAGGATGACCATGTATTCCGCCTGAAATAAGAATGACTGAATTTATTCCATAAATATTCATAACATCTGGAACTATGCCGGGATGCAATCCTCCTGAAGTCACCGGAAATGCGGGTTTCATGTTCCCCCATGCTTGTTCTAATAAAACTTTTTTATAAGGTTTAACATTTTTCTCCCTGAGGACATTCGCAACAGATAAAACCTCTTCCCTGCTGCCAATTAATTTTCCTACTGCTGTTCCAGAATGTATCTGGTCAACTCCAATTGTCTTCATTATTTTTGCAAGAAATTCCATTGATATTCCATGCTTGGGATTCCTATCAAATGCAGCATGCATTGCTCTATGCGCATGAATTGCCATTCCATAATCGCCCATTGTCTCCCTTAAAGTCTGGACAGCAGCTGTGCCACATGTCACAACATCAATCATCGCATATTTGAATCCATGATTATGCAAAAACTTTGCTCGTTTTTCCATTTCTTTTGTTTTAGATGTTATGTTTATCAGAGCATCCTTTATTTCTCCTGTTTCCTTCTCTGCTTTGTCCCTCATTTTTGCCATAAGCTCCACCCTCCTGTAAAAATTATTGAAACTTGTGCTTGTAAGATTCTCGTCATCCTTGACTAGGTCAAATCCGCCCATCCATGTTTCATACCCAATTTTCGCATGCTCTTCTGATGTGAATCCAATTTTTGGTTTTGGAACAGCGCCGGTCAACGGCCTGTTGTAAACATGAAAATATTTTCTCAATCCAGGAATTCCCAGATTAGGTCCCTTAAATCCCTGGAGATATTCATAAGGAAGAGATGCGTCAATAAGTTTAAGATTGTTTAGAGCTTTCATCCCAAAAATATTTCCCGCAATTCCTGAAAGAAGTTGTGGCATGTTTCCCCTTTCCCACAAATCAAAAGGATATGCAACATGAACATAATTTCCTTCAATTTTGTAGGCAGTTGCCATTAATTCTTTCATTCTTGGAGGAAGCTTGAATAAGGTTGTCCATGTCCCTGTGCTGCTTTCAGACGCAATTCTTCCTATGGCATCTTCCTTTGTTATTCCCTTTGCAGGTTCGAAATAATAAAGAACTTTCAAGTCTGTTTTTTTTGGTTTGTATTTCAGATTTATAAAACTATGATACCATTCAACTTTTTTTTCAGTCATTTTTCCTCTTTTTTTGCCTAATTTTTATTGAAAATCTCTGCCATATTTAAAACTTATGAAACAAAAGTTACATCTTTTGCTCTTTTTTTACTAAAAATCCGTCTTTTGTATCTTCAATGACATAGCCTTTATCTTTTATTTCATCCCTTATTCTGTCAGCCTCTTCCCATCTTCCTTTTTTTCTCATTTCTTCCCTTTGCTTTACCATGCTTTTTATTTCAGCAGGAAGTTCAATTTTATCTTCCCTGAGCAAATCAAGTCCAAAAATTTTGTCCATTTCCTTAATAGTTTCTTTTTTCCCTTCTGCTTTCTTGTCTCTAAGCAAATTCCACAGCACCTGCAGTGCTCTTGGCATGTCCATGTCATCATTAACAGCTTTCTCAAACTCCTGAAGATATTTTTTGTTTATTTTTCCGCTTTCTTTAAGTTCTTTTATTATATTCTTCAGTCTTTGATATGAATTTTTTGCCGTCTCAAGATTTTCAAAAGTAAAGCTTAATGGCTTTCGATAATGCGTTCCTAGGCAGAGATACCTGAAGTCTAAAGGTTCAAATCCTTTTTTCTCAAGCTCTGAAATGGTGTATAATCCTCCGGAGCTTTTTGATATTTTTTCTCCCCTGAACAAAAGCCATGCCCCGTGAACCCAGTAATTAACAAATTTTTTTCCTGTTGCAGCTTCGCTTTGGGCAATTTCATTTGTATGGTGTATTTGTATATGGTCCTGGCCGCCTGTGTGTATGTCAAAATGTTCTCCAAGATATTTCATTGACATGGCACTGCACTCAATATGCCATCCAGGGAATCCGATTCCCCATGGAGAATTCCATTCCTGAAGCCTTTCTCCGGGAGTTTCAGAGAATTTCCACAGTGCAAAGTCAGTGCTATTTTTTTTCTCTCCGACAGCAATCCTTTTTCCTGCCTTGATCCCCTCTTTTTTAAGACCCGCAAGCTTGCCATAATCCTTGAATTTTGAAGTGTTGAAATAAATTCCATCACTTGTTTTGTAGGTGTATCCTTTTTCCTCAAGCTTTTTTATCAGTTCAATCTGCTCTTTTATGTTTTCTGTAGCCTTTGTCCATTCGCTTGGCTCAAGGACATTTATTTTTTTTAAGTCCTCCCTGAAAATTTTGAAATAATAATCTGCAATATCTTTTGCGGCTTTTCCCTCTTTTTTTGCAGCCTTTTCCATCTTGTCCTCTCCCGTATCTGCATCAGAAGTTAAATGCCCTACATCTGTTATATTTATTATCTGCTTGACCTTGAATCCATCATAGATTAGTACTCTTTTGAGAATATCTGGAAAAATATAGCTTCTAAGATTTCCTATATGCTGATACCAATAGACAGTTGGTCCGCATGTGTATATTCCTGCAAATCCCGGCTTTATCGGCTTGAAATCCTCTTTTTTTCTTGTTAAAGTATTATAGATTTTAAGTTTTTCATGCATGAATAATCAATGTAAAATCAATTAATAAAAGTTAAGGTTACAGGAAATAAAAGATTTACTTTATTGTTAAATCAACACTTACTGTTGGAATATAAGTATTTCCATCTTTTTGAACGTCTATTCCGTATCTGATATCACACAAAGGCGCTGAGGGAGGGATCTTAAACTTTACAAGTATCCCCTGTTCAAGGAAACTTCCTGATGGTATGTTTATATTGGCCCCTGTTCCTCCAAGAATGATTAAGTTATTTGCTTCATCTTTGGTCATTGTACAATCTGAACCGATTTCCTGAACAAAAACATCATAAGAAAAAACTCCATTAGTGTTGTCAGTGTTTCTTAAGGAAAAAGCAAACCCGCCAGAACTTCCCTTGTTTATTATCATTTGATTAGATGGATAAAAAACTATCTGCTTTGTCTGATCCTGACCAAACAATGTGCTTAGTTGACCATTAACAGAAGAATCAACTTGGTCAATAACATTTGAACCAGAGTTGAAGATTTTTTGTATAAAGAAGATTCCCAAAACAAGAACAATCACCAGAAGAACTATGGTAACTATTGTTCCCATAGACATTTCCATCTGGCCTTTCTTGTAATTTTTTATGCTCATTTTAAAATGGGAAAGTACCCGTGCTTGACAATCCAGAGTTTAAAAAGTAAATTCCTGCAATAATGTTTATTATGAACATAACTATTGACAAAACAAGGCCAATTACATTCAATCTTCTTGCTTTTTTAAGCCCCTTGCTTTGGTATACTCCGATTATTGATACAATTATTCCGGTCAATGCTGACGTAAATGCAAAAACTATGCTTAAAATTCCAAGAGTGTATGCAATAGAATCCTTGTTTATTCTTTCTTCAGCCATTTTTTCCTCTTTTAATTTTTTATCACCATTATTTTTATACCAATAGACTTAATTTTATAAATGTTATGGGGATGGGCAGAGAGGGAATCGAACCCCCGACGCCATGAGCTTCAGTCATGTGCTCTCCCACTGAGCTACCTGCCCTTAAAACTTGATAATCTGAGCAATATTTGTTTTAAAAGACTTTCTAAGAGAAAAATAAAAGTAAGTCAGGAATAGGCCAGCTTCTGTCAAACTCCCCGCATGCAGGGACAGTTTGTGTTAACATTCGACTAAGCCCTCACAAAGAGGTTGCACCTGTTGAGTCAGTCGTTTCAGCCTAACTTAATAGGGTCGTTTCTGTTCTGGAGCTTTCCCTCGCGAGAACCTTTTTTTCAAAAGGCAACGTTATGTGGTGGCCGGACCTTCCTCAGAATTCGATATCGATATTTTTCGACATCTGCCTGATTAAAGGCTGAATCCCGAAAGTTAACTTCCCGACTTACAAAAAATTAACAATTCAGGCATATTTAAGCCTTGTGAATAATAATCTTTAAATAACGATTCCTGCATTTTTAACTACATGGAGTATTACCCTGAATATGAGTGGATTTACAAGGCAAAGGATGCAATAAATGAAGAAAGAAGAAAAATAACCGAGCTAATCATGCAAATAAGGAGTAGAGAGCCGCAATATGCATTTCTGGATTTAAAATCCAAGAATACAGGCGCTTTGCTTGAGCATGTAATTCTTTCTGAAAATTAATTAGATTTTTATAAAAAGTTATTTTTTATTTTATAATTTCTTTATTATTTTCAGAATTATCCCATTCCGCAAACAGAAAATATCTTTTTTAAAAAATTTTAGAACTGCACTATCTTTAATTCACCAGTTATAACCTTTCCTTCCAGTTCTCCATGACTTCTTTTTTTACCTTCTGTAAGGAGATAGTCAGCTGCCTTTGCCATTAACCTCTTTTCTGAAGACATGCTCCAAAGAATCTTTCTCAGCCATCCGGCATTTTTGTAACTATCAGCAATTTCCCTAAGCTTTTCTTCGGGCTCACTAGACAACTTGATTATATAATTTCTGTATTCAATATCCTCTAGCATAAGGATGTGTAATATTAAAATTATTTAAGCTTTTCCGGATGTCAAACTATATACTGTAAAATATATATTATAAAATATATAATATAATAATGCATAATTAAAAAGATATTTTAAAAAATAAAAATAAAAAATGTATTTTTTAGAAGTTTTTTAATTCCTAAAACCTTCTTCTTGGACCGCCAAAGCTTCTTCCGCCTTCTCTTCCTCCGCCTCTTCCACCGAAATCTCTTCTAGGCGGCCTTTCTTCCATTGGCCTTGCTTCATTAACTTTCAATGCTCTGCCTTCAACTTCTTTCTCATTCATTTCCTCAATAGCTTTCTTGGCAGCAGCGTCATCCTGGAAAGTAACGAAACCGAATCCTTTCGATCTTCCTGAATACTTGTCCTTTATTATTGTAGCTTCCTCAACATCTCCGAACTTACTGAAAAGTTCTCTGAGCTTTTCGTCATCTACTGTAAAAGGCAAGTTTCCTACGTAAACTTTCATTGTATTTTTGTCCTCCTTACACTCATGTTATTTGTCTGTCTTAGAACTAGTTCAACCGACCGAAATATTAACGAACCGAATCTCCCTACTTCTGACATTACAAAATAGCGTGGATTTATGGGTTTTTAAGCGTTGTGTATTAGGAATGTATGTTTTTTACATTGCAAGTCCAGGAGTCATCACTTCTTTTTACCATCTTTTTATTTTAGAGTACCTTACCTAATAAAATCGATTTGTACACTTTATGAAAGACATTTTTGCAGTAAAAAAACATACTAAAGATAAATTTAGTTAATATTTTAAACAAGCTTTCACTTATTGTAGCATGAAAAAGAGGCTGATTAATCTGAGGAAAGAAGTTGAAAGCATAAAATGGAAGCAGCCATCGCGTTCAGAAGTTCTTCTTGTTCTCCTTTACCTTTTTTCATGGTATTTGTTCAATGACATGTTCAATCTTATTTCAATAGAAGGCCTCGGAACAATAGGAAATTTTTTCAACGGAATAAACATTCCTGCATCAATTCCTTTTGTTATCAGTTTTATTGTAATGACCTTTGCCCTTGTAAGCTTTATCATGAGAAGCACATTTGACCTTTCTTCACACAAAATTCTCAATACATTTGTTGGAATCTGGATTTTTCTGGGAACATTCATGATGGTTATTTCAGTTGTTCTTATGCTTCAGGGATTTGGCCCGTCATATGTTGTTCCCTGGTTTTTCAATCTGACAAGAAATTCAATCTATCACACAGGAGTTATCCTTTTCCAGATTCCCGGCGTGATTTACTTTGCCCTTTTTGAATAAATATTTTATTACATTTTTAAACAATTTTTGATTTAATTGCATATGAAAGAAATGCATAAATACGAAACAGGCTTTGGAAAGGCGCTCTTGTCTAAAGCAAAATAAGTATTATTATAAGAAAACGAAGAAGTAGTTAGATATTTATATTTCTAACCCCTTTATTTGGCATGAGAATTCTTAAGAAATGCAAAAAGAAAAGCTGCAGGCAGGAATTCAGTGCGGTTTATGGAGATAATCTTAAAAAAGACAAGAAAGGCTCGTTTCATGCAATATGCCCATGGTGCAATCACAAGAACAAGCTAACTAAATTGGAAATCAATACTTTTTTGCTTGAAACAATTTAAATTTTTTACAGTCCAAGCAGGTGATATACAACAAATGCAGGCCAGACAAGAGCCTTAAGAATTCCCAGGACTCCTATCCAGAAGCTGGTTGATTGCTGCAGGTAAAATATTGCAGCTCCTATAAATCCAAGCCCATAAATTCCACCACCCATTTTTCTGCAGTGCCTGTAATGGCAGTGTTCATGGTCATGTTTCCATTCTTCTCTGTATCTGTTTCTGTCTCTTTTTGGCATTGTATATCTTGGCTAAATGAACTTATAAACCTGCTCCAAAGCAATACATAAATGATTATAAACGCTTTTTTTCTGGCTTTCCCATGAGCTTGGATGATTCAGCTGAAACAGAATGCGTTGATTTTGAAAGCGGCGCATTTGTTGAGTTAAGGAAAATGGTTAGAACATCTCTAGAGGGAAAAACCGCGAGGGAAATTGCATCTTATTACGTCAAATATAAAAGGGATAAATCAAAGCATGGAATAATGCTTGTTGAAGATTATATTAAGGAAAAGCCCTATTTGTTTCGTTTTCAGTTTTATATACAAGTAGGATTGACAGAGCAGTCTATTGAAAAAGCTGCAAAAATTAGGAATAGAAACAGCCAGCAGGAACCTGAAGATTATTCTGCACCATAATTTTCTTTAAAGCCATAAGCCATAGTTTTAAATATTACTTGGTATTACTTAATATTACTCTGGATTAACATGGAAACAATAAGTATTAAGCTGGAAAAGGGATTTCTCCAGACATTAGAAAAAGTAATGAAGAAACATAATTACAGCACAAAAACAGAGTTTATCAGGGAAGCAATAAGAGACAAGATAGCTGAATTAGGGGAAAATGAGTCAAAACCAAAAAAACAGGCCCGTGAACCAAAAAAAGGACAGGAACCAAGGCCTTTTCCAAGCTATATCTGATTGTTTTCTGTACAATAATCCTTAAAAAGACAATGTTTATGATAAAAACATGGCAAAAAGTATGACTCAAAGGCTTGAAGACCTGATTCCAGGAACAGGGGAATTTTTAGGTGGAATTGCCGTAGGAGCTTTGTCTACTATTGTTCAGCCATTTTATCTTCCAAAATTATTCGGGGAAATGAGCAAGGATTCCGAAGGCAAAACTTTCTACATGGCAGGATATTACACATATGCTGCAGGAGCAGGATGGTTGATAGGGAATATTCTTGAGCATCCTGAGCATGTATTAAATTATGCTCCTGTTGCGACAAATATTCTTTCTGCACTGATTCAGCACAAAAACAAGGTAAGAAAAGAGGAAGCTGAAAGAACAGCGAGTATTGATAAATTTCAGGTAGAATAACTGCACCTAAAAATCACCAAAGTTTTAATACTGTTTTCTGCTATATTGAAAATGGCTTCAGCACCAATAAATGAAGTTGCAGGACTTTCATATCATGCAAAAAAAGAAGTTGACTGGTCAATTGTTGTTATTATTTTTGCAGGGATTCTTGTGTTGATTGTCCTCATTACAGTATTTTTTATCATTCCTCATTATGTCCAGAAAGTAATTGATAATCAGGTCCAGTCCACAATAAATAATTTTAGCAGGTAGTTTATGGCGGAAATAAATCCTAATTTTATCGGAAAGATTCATCTGGCTGTGATACGCAAAAAAGGGGTATATGACCATACAGAAGGAATTGATGACGCAATGCTTAGCGAAAAAATAGCCTATTATGAATTAGATTCATATTCCTTTATTGCAAGATATGGCGGAATAAATGACGACGGCCGCAAGAAAGTCTTGCTTAACATAAGTTTTGCCAATATTGGGGGAAATGTTGACTGGGAAACTGTTCTGGAAAAAAATGTTTCAAGAATAAGGCCTCTAAAGCATTCCAAAAAAAGGTGCACTTTGGAAAACAACGCTTCTGAATGAAAATGTCATGGTATAATGTTCGCGTATGCAGGGCTCACAGGGGAGCTGGAAAGCTGGAATTTATCACAGCATATATTTTTGCAGAAAGCCCATTAGAAGTCCTTAAAAAATACAGGAGCATGCCAGGAGTTAAAAGAGATTTTAAGGGCCATACTCCTGTTCCAGATATTATTCCACTTTCTCCTGAAGAAACAGATCTTCTTGAGGAAAAAATAGCAAAAGAAAGAAGAATTTCCCTTAATACTGCAAAAAGAACATGGTATTATGTTAGCATTGACTAAATTCTGAAAAAAATGCTATAGCTAAAAACAGGTCATAATTATAATATTAACAGGTTTCCTAAATAGAATGTATTATATACATTTAATTCTCTGAACAATCATGAAAAGCAAATTCGGAACTGCAAAACCAATGAGGGGAAAGAACATGCATACAGACAAGCATAGAATTCATGTTGCAGAGATAATAGACCTTGTCGTAAAAAATGCAGACATAATTCTTGAGGTTTTGGATTCAAGATTCATAGAAAAAACAAGAAACCAGAAAATTGAGGAAAAAGTGAAAAATCTCAGAAAGCCCCTTATATACATATTCAACAAGGCAGACTTAATCAATCCAAGGGACATGGAAAAGAATGTTGAACTCCAAAAAATGAGGCCAATGGTTTTTTTTTCTGCAACACAACGGCATGGGCAGAAGATTCTGATGGATTTGATAAAGAGAGAGGCAAAGAGAATAGATGCAGACCCTGTTAGCATAGGGGTTATAGGATATCCAAACACGGGAAAAAGCTCGCTGATTAATCTTCTTGTCGGAAGAAATGTATCAGGAACATCCAGCGAGGCAGGATACACTCGCGGGATTCAAAAACTAAAAATTTCATCAGGAATTTATCTTATTGATACTCCAGGAATAATCCCCCTTGATGAAAAGCCCTATTCAAACAGGGAGTTAATGGCAAAGCATGCGCAGATAGGTGCAATAACATGGGACAAGGCAAGGGACCCGCAGTTGGCTGTTCACAGGATAATGCAGCAGTATCCCGGAATTCTGGAAAAGAATTATAACATCAATGCAGCAGGAGATTCAGAAATTCTCTTAACTGAATTGGGAAAAAAACTCCATTTTTTAAAGAAGCACGGAGAAATAGATGACATGAGAACTGCCAAGCAGGTTTTGAAGGACTGGCAGCAGGGGAAAATAAGGCAGAATTAAAAATTTACTTTTTATTAAGTTCCGTTAATATCTCCTCAAAAGCATTTTCTTTAGATTTACCCCTTATTACTGTTTCATATTCATCAATTCAGGTGTAAACTATCTTTCCCTTTTTTATTATAGCAATATATCCTTTCTATAATGCACTCCATTAAGTTTCAATTTTTAAGCATTACTGGATTGTTCTTCTTTTTTTAATTCTTCTTCCAGCTTCGCCAACATTTTACCGCTTATCCTGCTTGAGGGAGATTCCAATGCAGAATTTAACAAATCAAGCTTTTTCAGAAGCTCTTTTGACTTCCTTTTTGTATTTCCTTCCCGGATAAAACTGCTTATAATTGCATTTTTCAGCTTCCCTTTTCTTTTAAGGATATTTCTTATAAAATCAGCGTGCTTTCCTTCATCTTTAGCCGTTAATTTAATCATCCATGAATTAACTCTTGGCGGGGGAGAAAAGGAATTTTTATCAATTTTCTCAATAGGTTCAATCTTGTAAAAGATATTAGCGAGTATTCCTGATTTGGATGATTTATTTATAAGAATGTCCTTGAAATTTTCCCCCACTATTAAAACGATAAAGGGTATGTTGTCTGTAACAGCCTTTGCAATCACTTTTTCTCCGAGATAATACGGGATATTTGAAACTATCTTGTCAAATCCTTCCCACGAATATCCTGTCGCATCAGAATAAATCATCTTTAAATTGTCATACTCTTTTTCCAGTGATTCAAGCTCTTTCCCGTATCTTTTATCAATTTCAAAACCCAGAACTTTTTTGGATTTTTTGACTAATTCTCTTGTGAGGGTTCCTTTTCCTGCCCCAATTTCAATTACTCTGTCTTTATTTGACAGCTCTGAAATTTCTACTTCTCTTCTTAAAACATCTTTGTCCACTAAAAAATGCTGGCCTTTATCTGGATTTTTTCCAATTTCCTTCATTTTCCCTGGCATTAATATTCAAATGATTTCTCTCTTAAAATTGTTTTGCTTGTGAAAGCAAAACCAAGAGATTACATTCTTTTAACCAATGAAACAACCCCTTTCTTATTTGATTTAACCTGCTTGAAGCCGTTTTTCATCAATAATTTGCCTGATGCTATGTTTCCTTTTTTGTACTCTGCTCTTACTGTTTTTATTCTGAATTTCTTGTTAACTGCCTTGAGAAATAATTTTGCTGCTTTTGTTGCATACCCTTTGCCCCAGTAAGGCTTCCCAATCCAGACACCAATATTTGCACCGCTTTTTTCATATATTTTTTCAACAACAATATTTCCTACAAATTTATTGTTAACAACAATTGCTAAAACATAGAAATCAGGATTAGGTTTATTATAGTTTAAAATTGCCTTTTTAATCCAAGGATATTCTTTTTTTACAGCTATAGCTTTTGATGAATAAACATTATTCTTGACTAAAAGGCTTGCATGTCTGTTTAAATCTGAGATTTTGTACTGCCTTAATCTTATTTTACCCATCTTTTAACAATTATTTCTTCTTCCTTGAAAATATGCTGACAAGAGCGTCATCAATGCCATTATCTGAACTTGCAGTTGTGCCCTTTGTCCTTACAGCGCTCTGCCTCAGTATTTCCTCTGCCTGCTCTTTTAGGGTGAGCATGTTTTTCTTTGCCCTCTTCTCCAGGACTTTCTTCACATCCTCATCAATGCTTACTGTAAGTGTCGGCATTTTTATTTAATCACCTTCTTCTGCATTGCGCTCCAGATGCAATAAGATGCTACAGCAAAAACAATCCAAAGTCCATATAATCCGATGTTATAGGCAGAGACAAAGCTTCCTAATCCACTAAATACTATCCCTGTTATAATATATGAAAGACCATAGCCAATTATTATGCTTAATACTGTCTTCCAGAGCGTTGGTTTAAAGTTCATTTTGTTTTTGACTTCCTTTTTGTATTAAACTCCAGATTAAATAAACTATTATCAAACTTGTTATAAAGTAAATTGCAGAATTGACAGATATCACGCTGCAAAGTCCCTTATAACATACTGGGTTAAAATTAGACATTATATATGCAAATATCAATGAGATTATCAATAAAGAAACTGCTTTTACGGTATTTATCTTGAAATTCATTTTTCACCTCCTTTTTTTATTTCACAAATGTATTTTTGACTCTTTGCGATTTCTTGAAATAAAGAGTAATTATTACATTTAATGCTATTCCAAAAATAAGTCCAAATAAAGAAGATACTATCGCTGTCCATAATAAAGCACTTGAGCTTAATCCAGCACTGCTTGCAGGACTTGAAAGTGATTTGACTGTTGCAGGAATAACAAAAGCTCCTAATTTTATCAATCCAATAACAAATCCTGCCCATACCAATGTTATAATCCATTTAGGTCCAGTGGTTTTCTTTGAGAATATCATTAGGATAATGCCAACATTAAGCAAAAATACTATGCTGTCAAAAATGATTGTTCCTGCATTGATTACCAAAGAAGAGCCAAAAATGCTTAATATGTTGCTGTTCATCAGTATTATGGAGGATATTATTGAAATCAGAGAATAAATCACAGATATAAGCATTAAAATTAAGTACACCAGCAGCCATCCGCCTATTTCTGACTTTTGTTCTGTTGGATTTGATTTCCGGTTTGGTGGTCGTAATGCCATTTTATTTCTTAATATATACCTTTGATACTGCAAAGCTCTTGTAAATTCCTTCTAATATATCTGTTCCTGCATAGCCTGCAAGCAGAGACAAGCGTTCATCAAAGTTGAATATGATTCCAACAAAAATGCCGATAACAACGGCAATCACCACTGTTATTCCATAATACATCCAGATAATTCTTCTCTTCAATGACAAGGCTTTTAGAAGTCCTATGAACCCACGAGTCAATCCTCCAATGCCTCCAAGGATTGCAGCAAGAAGTGTTGCGTCCATAATGCTAAAGGGTGCAGATATTTTTAAAGGTTGTGAGAAGTGGTTATTTTGAATTCCCTGCAATTATAGAAAGAGAGCCGGTTATTATTAAGAGACAACCTAATGCTATAAATAAAGGTGAACCTGCTAAACCAATTAAACTTGTAATACTTGGTGAAACAACCACCCCTACTATCATAAGAATTCCCATAATGAACAAAATAAAGCCAATTGTCCAGATAATTCCTCCAAGAACTCTTATTACTTTTCAACCAAAATCTTCTCCTATTGTTATTTCATCATCTGACATTTTGATTATCTATTCCTCCAATTAACATTATGCCTCGTAGTAAGCATAGATATGTGATTTCTCCACCATCCAACAATTGTTAAAAATCCTCCAATAAATAAAAGAATACTTACAATAATTGACCACAAAAATACTTCAGAACTATTTAAGAAAGTGTTTGTAAAAGAAAGTCTGAATAAAACAATTGATGCAAGTATAAGGACAACTCCAATTGTGATTGGATGTCTAGTTGCAAAATGAGTCATTCTGTTAAATAAAGAGTAATGATGATAAGAATGAGAGCGATGAGAATGATGATGCCTGTGATGATGGTGTCTATGGTGATGCCTATGATGACCCATTACTAAATTAGAGCAAAGTAATATTTAAAGTTTGGGGAAGAATGGAAAAGTGTATAAATGGCCAAAAATTTAGTTTTCCATGGCAAAAGACCACGAAAGAAGCCTACACGAAATTAAGGAATTCATCAAGAAATATTGTGATGAAAGAGACTGGGACCAGTTTCATAATGCTAAAGATTTGGCAATTGCATTAAGTATAGAAGCATCAGAATTGCTTGAGCCATTTAGGTTTAAGTCTAAAGAAGAAGTTGAAGAATTGTTTAAGGACCCAAAGAAAAGAGAAGACATAGAAGATGAAATGGCAGATGTTCTTTATTTCTTATTCAGGTTAGCCCAAAGATATAATATTGATTTATCAGAAGCATTTGATAGAAAAATGGAAAAAAGTTCTAAAAAATACCCTATTGATAAAGCAAAAGGTTCAAATAAAAAGTATAATGAATTCTGAAAATGAGATTATATGATGGGACAATTCAAGAATTTAAGGAAGATGTCCTAAATAATGAAATTGCAGATATTATAGCAAAAAATTTCTTGGAGAAAATTAAAAGAAAAGTTAATGATTCAGAATATAGATCTTGGGAGACTTCCTTAAGAGTATTAAAAGATTCTTTAGATGTTCCAGAGTTGTCTCAAAATAAAATTGTTATAGAGTACAGACTTCCCTATTCTGAAAGAAGAATTGATGTTATTCTCTTTGGAAGATCAAAAGATGGAGTTGATACAATAATAGTCATAGAATTAAAGCAATGGTCAAATAATAGTCTGAAGAAAATAGACATAGAAGGAAATATTGAAGTAAGCTATGGTGACCATTGGGGGCAACAGGCACACCCTTGTGCTCAGGTTCAAGCATATATAATTGATATGAATGATTATATTAAGGTTCTAAGAGAAACACCTAAAATAGATCTCATCGGATGCTCATATTGTCATAATTATAATAAAAAAGAAGAGGATGTCTTATATAATTCGCAGTTTAAATCATTAATTAAAGAGTATCCATTATTTTCCAAACAAGATGTAAAAAAGTTAGGAGAATATCTTAGGGAGAAACTATCAAAAGATCCAGGATTCCAAATTTTCAATCGTTTTGTCAACAGTGAGATAGGACCATCTAAAATGTTGTTAGATCATGTTGGGAATATGATAAACAAACAGCAAGTTTTTAACTTAATTGATGACCAAATTGCTGCACGCAATGCCATAATAGATAGGGCAAAAAAACAAACTAAACAACATGATAAATCAGTGATTATCGTTAAGGGTGGACCTGGAACAGGTAAATCAGTTATAGCACTGGAAGTTATGGGTGAACTTATGAGATCTGGTAAGCCAGTTTTTCATGCTACTGGATCTTCAGCATTTACAAAAACTCTTAGAAGAATGGTTGGTAAAAGAGCTGAAAAATTCTATAAATTCTTTTTCAATTTTACGCAAATGAAAGAAAATGAAATTAATGTTTTAATATGTGATGAAGCCCATAGGATAAGGAAAGATAGTTATAATTGGGGTGTACCCTCTGCATTTAAATCAAAAAATCCACAGATTGATGACCTCATAAAACCAGCAAAATTATCGGTCTTTTTCATAGATGAGAATCAGGTTGTCAGGCCCAATGAAATAGGAAGTGTTAGCTTGATAAAAGATTCTGCCATAAAACTAGGTGTTCCGAAAGAGAATATTTTTGAATTTGAACTAAAAACACAATTCAGATGCTCTGGATCAGATTCCTTCCTTCAATGGATAGAAGACGTACTGGACATTAGAAAATCAGAAATGCCATTATCATTACAAGCTTCAGGAATGAAATTTGAAATTGTGGATT
>DAHWUG010000002.1:64976-97631 GCA_027334715.1 Nanobdellota archaeon | reverse complement strand
CTGAAATCTCTTCAGGCACCACGTTTCACATAAAGTGAATATGATTTGTTAATTTTCTTTATCTGTTTTATCTTTGTAAAATACGTCGGATGGTTTTGCAATAGCATAACCAACTGAACCGCCTAATACTACAATACCGGCATATTCAAGATATTTGTTATTAATAGTAGCTCCAGTAACTCCTAAAGCTATTCCAATTATTGCTTCTGTCAATAACATTTTTTCTAGTTTGTTCATTGTCATTTTGTTTCTATCCTTTCAATCTTGTGACTGAAATTCATATTTGTTTGTTAACTAATCCTGTTCAGAAAGCAATGCACTTTTTCACACTCGAATAAATCCGAATGGACCTGCCGGGAATCGAACCCGGAACTCCTCGGTGCAAACGAGGTATTCTAACCATTGGACTACAGGCCCGTTGCACTTCTGAGCCGAAGTAGTTTTTTAAAACTTTTCCGAACTAGATGAGTGTATGTAGAAGAATCTCGCTGTAAAGCTAATTCATCTTGCATTAATATTTTTGATGCCAATTTTCATAAGGTAAAATTTTATTTAAAAATTTTAGGAGGTGATCCATCTGCAGGTTCCCCTACAGATACCTTGTGACGACTTAACCTACCTCACCATACTAAGGTTCTCCGAAAACTCGTTTCACCATAGCATAACTTGGTTGGTTTGACGGGCAGTGAGTGCAAGAGACAGTGACGTATTCACCGTTCGCTGCTAACAAACGATTACTACGGATTCCAGCGTCATGAGGCTGAATTGCAAGCCTCAATCTGGACTGAGATGGATTTTATGAGGTTAGCTTCTCCTTTCGGAGTTGCATCCCACTGTGTCCACCATTGACGCGCGCGTGTCGCCCAGGGCATTCAGGCTGTACTCACCTAACGTAGCCCACACTTTCATCCATGTTACCAAGGCGATCTGTATATTGTACGCATAGTAAATATACATGTGGGTCTTGCCTGTTACCTGATTTAACAGGTCATCTCACGACACAGGCTGACGTCGGCCATGCAACTCCTCTCAGCGTGTCAGGTAAGCCCTTTAGACTGACCTTCATTCTGCTGTCGGTCCTGGTGAGGTTCACGGTGTAGAATCTAATTGAACCGCACGCGTCACCCGTTGTAGTGTCTCCCCGCCAATTCCTTTAAGTTTCGGCCTTGCGGCTATACTTCCCAGGTAGCACACTCTTCGACTTCTCTACAGCACCAATACCTCTCGAGGAGGTACTAATGTTTAGTGTGCAGTGTTTACTGCTAGGACTACATGGGTATCTAATCCACTTTGCGCCCCTAGCCTTCATCCCTTACAGTCAGAACCGTCCTCGTAGGATGCCTTCGCTGTTGTGAGTCCGTCCGAGATTAACGCATTTTACCGCTACTTCGAACGTACTTCCTACGTCTTCCGGTCTCTAGCCTGGCAGTACTCCTCGCACGCCTTATCCTTAAGAGATAAGATTTCACGAGGAACTTATCAGGCAAGCTACGGATGTTTTAGACCCAATAAAGATGGCTGCGACTTGGACCGCGGGTATTACCGCGGCGGCTGGCACCCGTCTTACCCAGTCCTTATTCGCCAAACTTTTTACATTTGGCAAAAGCTTCTCAAGTGAGAAGCACTCTGGTTCAAATTGTCACGCTTTCGCGCATTGCAAATGATTCCTAACTGCTGCACCCCGTAGGGCTGGGAATAGTGTCTCAGATTCCCTCTCAGGGCCTCTCCGCTAAGAGCCCTTACGGATCAAAGGCTTGGTGGGCTATTACCCCGCCAACTACCTAATCCGCCGCAGCCCCATCCTTAAGCACGAATTTCAAAGACAAATCTTTCCAGGGTATGTCTTCTATCGATTTTTAGTCTCAGTTTCCCGAGGTTATCATCGACTTAAGGGCAGGTTAGCTACGTGTTACTGAGCAGTTCGCTTTCCACCTATTGCTAAATGAAAGAACTTGCATGTCTAAGTGCAAACCAGAGAGCCGCAGCCGCCAGCAGGATCAACTGGATTCAAGAATCTCATATTTATTTTTCAAGATTTTATTTATAATATAATTTTGAACTAAATCAATTCCGCGTTCGTTATTTATTATTTGGTAAGAAACGAACACTTCACACATTCGCGTTTACTCTTCAGTTTTTAATTTACCGTTGATAAACGCATCCTTACTATTGGCTGTCTCAAATTTTAATGAATCTATAAAAGAATTACAACTAAATGACTGCTTCTACATACTTCATACCTTAATGCAGGCTGTCCTAAAGTTAAACTTAGTTAGTATGCACATTTGTAAGGCACTCATCTTAGTTAACAAGAAATTAGAACTTTTTTCATTTATAAACCTTTCGAGGAAAAACTCCATTTTCCTCAGAAGCAGATTCCAAGGAAGCATCTCGGCAAATCTCCGTCTAGATACCATCCTCCCTGATACTGCACTATTTTTATTATCTGCCCGTTTGCAAGACTGCAATACCCGTAATCAGGGCCCCTGCTTACCAGATTTACGCATCCCCTGAAACTGTAATAATTCTCAAAGCTGCTGTGAGCTTTCTGCAATATCTCAAACTGATAAAGGCAAGAGCCAAAAAAGGCAAGCATAATGACAACTGCGAGAGTTAATCCGGCTACAAGCAAAATTCTTTTTGTGCTTTTTTTCATTTAAAGGATAGTTCATCAAAACTTTATAATATTTGTGAAATCTCTTATTGCACCTATTGCAGAAAAATATTTTTAAATATGTTTTTCCTAAACTAATTATGGGCGAGATTTATGACAGGCAGAGGATACAGGAGGATTTGCAGAGGTCTGACCAATTTGTCGATGTTTTTTCAAAAATAGTTTCAGGAAGGGCAGGCTATAAGACTCATGTTGATGTCAAGCCAATAATATTAAAGTGCAAAACATGCGGAACAACACTTGACGAAAGGCAGAAGTTCTGCCATGAATGCGGAACAAAGAATGAAGTTCCCGAGAAGAAGAAATAATTATTTATATCCTGATTTCTTAAACAAATTATGCCCCTTAAAATAGTGAAAAAGAGCGTGAATAAGCTTTCTAAAGAAGAGATTTCCTTTATAAACAGGCAAAGAATTAAGGAATACGGAAAAGAAGCAAAAGTTAATTTTAAGAAAGAGGATAAAAGTGCAGAGTTCTTCTTTATAATTAATAATAAAGAAATAATGGCTTTTGGAATGTTAAAACCAGTTGAAGTTGATTATCAAAATAAAAAGTATAATATACTGGGTATGGGAAGAGGATTAGCAATAAAAAAAGGGCAAGGATACGGGAAAGCTTTAGCATTAGCAGGACTAAACTATCTTAAAAAAACAGGCAAGACAGGATTAGCATTTACAGAAAGAAAAAATATAGGATTTTTCAAGAAAACAGGATTTAAAATAAAGAAAGATTTCATAAGAAAGTTCAGATATAAAAATCAGATAACTGGTGAACTTGTTAGAGATGATGATGGAGATGGGGTTTATTATGAAGGAAAAAATAAATTAATCTCAAAAATGTTAAAAAATGGAGGATTGGCAATCATAAAAGTGCCATTTTGGTGAAATGTCATTAAAACAGTATAAGAAAAAAAGAGACTTTAGTAAAACTAAAGAACCAAAAGGTAAGACAAAAAAAAAGGACCCTAAAAAAAGAATATTTGTAATACACAGCCATTTTGCAAGAAATCACCATTACGATTTACGCCTAGAAATGAATGGAGTTCTTGCTTCATGGGTTGTTCCGAAAGATCCGCCAGCTGAAAAAGGAATAAAAAGACTGGCTGTTCATGTTGAAGACCATCCGATTGAATATGCAAAATTTCACGGAAATATTCCCAAAGGGAATTACGGAGCAGGAACAGTTGAAATCTGGGACAATGGAACTTATTTGCTGAAAAATAAAAGTTCTAATAAAATAGAATTCAGGCTTATTGGCAAGAAGTTAAATGGCGATTATGTGCTTATTAAAACTCACTATGGCTCAAAGCCGAATAAATCATGGCTCTGGTTCAAGCTTTAAAATAAAAATGCCAAACAGAAACAAAAAAAGAAAAAATAGCTTGATGCAGAAAATAATTTACATTCTCATAATAATCATCCTGATTTTCCTGATTTTCCTTATTGCAGCAAGAACTTATGAAAATTATTCATTGTGGCAGCAAAGGCATTATTATTTCAGGCAGAACGGAATAACAATCCAATCGTGGATGACCCTGAAGGAAATTGAGCATAATTTCAACCTGACTTACTCACAAATTTATTCAGCAATAGGAAACACAACTGCCATAAATTATCATATCTCCCTTGACAGATATTGCATCTTTTACAATAAAAATTGCGCTCAGATAATCTCTGAGCTCAACAATCTTAGGAAATGACAGGAATATCTGTTCTTGGATTGATAACCATTTTTGTCCTGCAAGTTGCAGGATCTTTCGGCTTTCCGGGAGGAAGCCTGACACTGATTGCATTTGCATCATCAATAACAAACATTACTTCCCTGATTATTTTTACTGCTGTTGTTTTTGTCGCAGCTGCTTTTGGAGACATACTTGCTTACGAGCTTGCAAAATTCTTTTCTGAAAGATTCAGGACAAAGCTAAGAAGATTTTCATTTTTCAGGGATAATGAGAAAAAGGCAAGAAATCTTCTGAAAGAGCATGAGTTTTCAATAGTCTTCTGGACAAGATGGATTTTCTTTGCGCTTTGCGCTGTTGTAAGCTATGTTGCCGGTTTTGAGGAAATCAACAGGAAAAAATTCATAACAGCTGTACTGATGGGAGAATTTCTTTATGCAATAGTTCATTCAATTATAGGATATTTTATCGGGGAAGTTTTTAACAGCCTTATAGGAACTTTATCCAGCTTAACAATATTAGTAACCCTTCTTGCAGCGGTAATTTACCTGATTGTTTATTTTGTGAAAAAGATTAGGAAAAGATAAAATTACTTAACTGGAAAATCTAATTCATAACTTGAGACAATATCTCTTGGCTCAGTATATTTGTTCTTTTTATCTTTTTTTGTAATTTGATAAAATTCAATCATTTTTTCTAGAAAACTTTTTCTTTCATCACTACTCAATCTTGCTGTTTGAACCACCGCATAATTTTTAATAACTAATGCCCCACGTAATTTTTTTAATTCATCTTCATTTATCGCTAATTCTCCTATGTATGTAATTCCATTTACGCAATCTATTCCAAGAATAGTCTTAGTCATAAATTCATAATCTTTCTATTCCTTTTTAAGAATTATTGTACTAAATTTAAACCCCAAACTGTGCCCCAGCTTCTGCAAGAATAGGCCTTCTTTTTCTTTCTTCATGCTCTTCTCCTTTGATTTCCTCTTCCCCTGTCCAGAATTCCAAATCAGGAATGTTTTTTTCAATTCCCCTTACCTTGCAGTATCCTCTTGCAAGAAGATAGAAAATAAGTCCAATGCTTTTTGGGCTTTTGTTATTTCCTATAATTATCTGGTCAGCTCCGTGCGAGAAATTGTTTGTGTCGCAAACCATCAGAACTTTTTTATGAACTTTCAAAGTGTCATTAAGTGCATTTTTGTCAACCCATTGGTCTGTTATTATTGTCAGTTCATTCTCAAAAAAGTCAGGAAGCTGCTTGTTGGTCAGGATTCCAGCAGGATATTTTTTTGTGAAGACCCTTATTCCCGTTATTTCAGAAAACATCTCTACAGCTCTCCATCCTGCCTGCCTTTTGCATATTACAATCACATCTTCAGGAGCGAATTTTCCGAGGTATTCTATTCCTTCCTTCAGCTTTTCGTCTATTGTGTCTGTGTTGAATATCGCCAAGCCATCCGCCCTTCTTCTGTAAACAAAAGGCCTCATATTTGGAGTAACAACTCTTGTTCCCAGGTATATCCCTGATTTTACATAATCTTCAAGCGGAACAAGCATTTCTTCCCTTTTCTTAAGCTTGACTTTTTCCTTAAGTTCTTCGCTGCTGATTTCTTCTCCAGCAAGTTTTTCTTTGAGCTTCTTTGCCTTTGCCAAAAGTTCTTTCTTCTTTTCCTCAAGAGTTTTCTCTTCTGTAGTTGATTCTGCCTCAGCTTCTTTTTTCATTTCTTCAGAAATCTCTTCCTTTTCTTCTTTCTTTTTTCTTGGCATGGAAATTGATGCAAAATTATGTTTAAAAAGGTTTTCAAGACAATCTTTCAGCCATATCAATGCTTGAATCAACAAGCTCCTTTATTCTTTCCTGTATGGCTTCGCTTTTCAGATTCATTCCGTCAAAATCCTCCATAGTAGCATGGACTGCTTTTGGGTTTGAATAAATGCCGAAATAATTCATAAGAGAATTTAACTGCTCCTGAACAAGAAGGCTGCTTATCTTCCCTGAAGCCATTATTATAAACCCGGCTGTTTTTCCCTTAAGCTCCTTGTAGTTTGAATGCTCAAAAATATTTTTTAATGCAGCGCTAAATCCTGAATCGTAAACAGGAGTTGCCAAAATAAGAAGCTGATATTTGTCTTTTATTGCGTTTATTGTTTCTATTGTGAACTTGCTGTATTCTTCTCCATAGCCCCTGAAGTAGTCAAGAGGCGTTTTTGACAAGTCAAGCAGGTCAGCATCTAATTTTTTCTCTTTTGCATAATCATGTGCGAACTTAGCAAGCACATTCGTGTAAGAATTTTTTCTTGGGCTTGCTGCAATTACAAGAGTTTTCATAGAACAATCTAACTTTTATGCTTTTAAAAAAGTTATGCTACTTACGTCCCAGTTTTTTCTCTATTTCAATCAGCCTTTTTATTTTTGCTTCCCTCTCTTTTCCTGTTATTCCGCACTTGAAGAAATCAGCCTGGAAGCCAAAAGCAAGGTCAGCCAGGACATTTTCTGTTGTTTCTCCGCTTCTGTGGGAGAAAACAGTCTTTATCCCGCTCTTTTTTGCCATCTCGCATATGTTTTTTACCTCAATCAGCGAGCCGCACTGGTTCGGCTTTACAATTATTGCATTTATGCTTTTGTTTTCTATGGCTTTTCCGAATCTTTTTTCATCTGTGACAGTCAAATCATCCCCAACAACCAGGATTTCCGGATGTTTTTTTAGCAGCAAGGCAAAAGAATCAAAATCATCTTCATAAAAAGGGTCTTCCACATAAAACAACGAGAAATTCTTAATCAGGTTTGAAATGTAAGACATCTGCTCTTCTTTGTCCCTGCTTAACATTGGATTCTTGTAAAGATATTTTTTTATCTTGTAAAAAGTTGATGCAGCAACATCAATCCCCAAGTTAACCCTAAAATTTTTTAGAATTTCAAGAACTTCTTTCTCATTCAGACTTGTTTGCCACGCATCTTCATCATTTCTTTTTCCCCTGAAATTTTCATCCTCTTTTTTCAGTGAATTTTGGAGTGTTTTTTTTATTTTCCTGTTTGTTTCCCATTCTTCTTCAACTGTCTTTGCTTTTGGAATTAGAAGAAATTCCTGGAAATCAGGCTTTTTTGCATCCGGAGCAGAGGGTGAGTGCAATCCCCCGCCTATGCAGTTTCCGACAAGCCTCGGAAATTTTTTCGCATTTGGATTTATTAGCTGCCAAATTTCCTTTTTTTGCTCCTTTGCCAAAGCTTTCAAGACAGCTGATTCAAGTGCAAAGGATGTGTTTGCTCCCACATGCCTTTCAATAGTGTCTTCTACTCTTCTTAAGTCATCAAATCTGTCTATCTGCTCGTCTGAAAAATAGCTGCTGAACTGCTTTAGCGTCTTTATGTCTCCCTTTATGTCCTTTTTGTATGGCTTTTTTTCATATTTTCCGGTTGATTTTCCATTTGGCGCGCTTGCAGAAAAAATTCCCATGTTTGTTTCAATTGTGACAAAAATAGTTTTCTCCCTTCGCGAGTCAAGAATTGACTTTGCAGAAACCTTTTTTATTACAACCATAAACTAAAAAAATGTTTTTGGTATATAAATTTAGTGATAATTTAAAAAATATTCAGAGAAATATCTTAAATTCTTCTAAAATACAATTCTAACTCTTTTATAACAAACCCTACAATTATGAAAATTATTCCTAAAACCAAAGGAGAGCCCCTGATTATTTGCGCAAAATAAAAAAACAAGTACAAAGCTCCGATTATCTCAAGTATGTTAGAAATATCAAAAAAAGGATCATGAATTTTAAACTTTCTTTTCGGCATTTTTATTCTCCTTCAGCCCCTTCTTCTTCAGGAGCTTCTTCCTCCTGCTCTTCTTCAGGATTTACAAGAGTCATTATTTCTCCCTCGTTAGCAATTTCCCCTTCTTCACTTGCTTCCTTTTCCTCCACTTTTTCGTCACTTGCTTTTTGTCCTTTTGGTCTTCTCAAAATATCTTCTTTCTTCTCAGGGAAAGGCTTTTTGATAGAAATAGGAAGAACCCCAGATTCCAGCTCTATTTCTGCAATTTTTATGGGATCATATTTTATTTTTTCAATATCTTCTTTTCCCAATTTTATCAGCAAAGGCGCGTTCATTGCAATTTGCAGGGCTCTTGCCCCCAATATCCTCGCAATCTCGTATTTTGTGAATTTATCTGATATTTTTTCTTCCTGCATTTTATTCGTAAAAAGCCCTTACTCTTATTTCAAGGCTATCATTTGTTGACATTTTACCTGTATACTCATGAACAACCTTCCTATAATCTTTAATCCAGCCAGATTTTCCAACAACTTTTCTCTCTTCAATTACTTTTCCTGAACCTTCCTGCTGCGCTCCTTCAACAAGCTGTACTAAATATGATCTCATCTTACTTTAATAACTTCTCCACTGTTGAAAAAACTTTCTTTCTGACTTTTTCAGTCATGTCTATAACTTCCCCGAATTCTTCAATGCTGATTTCCTTTGATTCTCCCTTTTGAAGGGATGAAATAATTCCTTCAGCTGTTGCCCCAATTGTTACTCTTGCCTCAGATACATCCTCTTCTTCCTGCGTTGGGTCAACAAGCCATGAGTTTCCTATTTTATGGGCTGTTATTGTTATTGGCAGTTCTTTTTTTACAGGAACTTTTTCATCTGTCCATTCCCCGAACATTACCTTTCCTGTTTCTTTATCATATTTTGGCATTTTTGCCGTCTTCAAGGCAGCAATTGCGCCTATTTCTGCGGCATCTATGAGATTTCCATCATCATTTAATGTGTACACATCAACATAAATTCCCCAGACCTTCTCCCCTTCTTTTATGCACAATTTTTCCATTTCAATAAATTTACTTTCTCTTATTGTCCTGTCTGTTAATCTTCCAAGCTCAACAGCAGGGAATTTAGGTGGTCCGCTTTCAAATCTCTCCGAGCTCATTGGTGTTAATTCAGCGCTTACAGTAAGGTTTCCCCTGTCAGGCGAATCAGTATATGGTTCCATGACATCCAGTTTAACTCCGACAATAACCTCTGTCTTTCCGATTTTTACACGGGCAGAACCCTCTGCTTTTTTTGATACACCTGTTTCTATTGAAATTTCCCTGAATTCATCAGGATTTCTTGAGTCAAATCTCTTTCCTTCGCCCAAGTATTTTCTTATTCTATCTCCTGTTATTTTTGATGTTTCCATTTTTATGATAAATTATATTTTATATTATCTCTTTCCCATGCCCTTCTTCCTTCGACTATTTTTACTTTAACTTCTACAGTTCTTTTGATTCTTGCTAAAATCTCAGAACTTTCTTCAGAAGGAAGTCCATAATGATAGCTTATTCCCTTAAAATTATCCTTTTTTTCATATTTTCTTTCTGTCATTTTATAGTTTTATTGACTCCTTCAATGCTTTTTTCTGAACTTCATAAACTTCCTTGTTTGCTTTTTTTGCAAGTTTTAGCGCTTCTTTAAGCTCTTCCCCTGTTATCTTCCCGTCAAGCTGAATGTGGGTTATATTTCCGTCGCTGGTCAAGGTTATTGGAATGTCTGTTGCACCCTCTCCTTCTTCCCAGTCTTCCTCATCCTTTATCAAATCAACAACAAGAGTCTTGTCAAGCTTTCCTATTGAAACACTTGAGACAAGTCCTTTCATTGGAATTCCCGCATGAGCCAAAGCAAGTGCAGCCGCATTTATTCCTGCGCATCTTGTTGATGCATTTGCCTGTATAATGCTTATATGAACATCAATTACCATGTTCTGATACTGGTCGATCATTAAAATAGGCTCCAAAGCCCATTCAGTAATCTTGCTGATTTCCATGCTTCTTCTGTTTGGTCCTGGTCTTGCCCTTTCTGCAACAGAAAAGCTGAACATGTTGTAATTGCATCTTAATGTTCCCTTCTCAGGGTCCTGTGAATGCTGAGGATGCATTTTTCTTGGTCCGTAAACAGCTGCAATTGCAATCGTGTCTCCGAATGAAAACATCGCGCTTCCATCCGCATTTGGAACAACTCCCACTTTTGCGCTCATTTTTCTTGTTTCATCAAGATTTCTTCCGTCAGGTCTTTTGAATGCTTTTGTTGTCATTTTACTTTTTGTCTTCTCCTTCCTTTTCCTCTTTTTCAGGCTTTTTCTTTTCTCCTTTCCTGTTTTTTTCAAACCATTTCTCGACTTCTTCTGTCAATCCATGGGTGAATGATTTCTCGGTTATGAATGTTATTGCATCCCTTACATGCAATTCGTCCTCGATTTTGTCTCCCTTTATCCAGATTAATCCGTTCTGTCCGACAGTCACGTTGCATCCGGTTTCTTTCTTTATGAGATTTATCATGCTTCCTTCTTTTCCTATGACTCTTGGGACCTTGTTTGAATTTATTTTTACAATTATCCCCTCTTCAATTTTCCCGAGGCCACGCATGTTTATTGTTAGGTCAATTCCCCTGCCGTTTACTCCGAGAATTTTGGATACGAACATGTCATTTATGTCAAGAACTTCCGTCATCCTGTCCTTGCTTACATATCTTGGAGTTTCTGAAACAGGAAGAAATGCACCTACAGGGCAGTCAATGTCAACCATCCATCCATTAAAGGTTACATTTTCAACTTTTCCTATTACAACATTTCCTCTTCTTGGCTGGTAAACTCCTGAAAGGGCTATTACCTTTACAAGCCTTGCTGATTCCTCTGCAAGCCCGTATTTTATTGCGACAATGTCATTTCCTTTTTTTTCAACCCCTTCTCCAGGAAGATATTCTTCTCCTGAAATAATAACTTCTCCTGGTATTACAATTTTTCTTTCCATTTTTGTTTATTTTTCCTTTATTTCCTCGGTGAGCGCACTTCCATGCGTTATTGAATTTAACTTATCGTAAAATTCCATCAAAAATCCGGATGGGATGTTTACAACCACTTCAAGGTCTCCATTTCCAAGCCAATTTTCGCTTTCCCTGTATTGGTTGAAAATTCCATAAGCCTTTCCTGTATGAATTGCCGGAACAACTATTTTTATTCTTTTCGTTGCAAACTTTAATGGGAGAATTCTGCTTAATTTGTCAATTATTTTCTTTGTCTGCTGCTCAATTGGAATATTTTTTATGTTAACTCCCGCTTCATCGAGGGCACTTTTTATTCTTTCAGGAGTGTAAGGATTCCCTGTTTTAGGATCTATTGCATTGACTCTTATGAAGTCAATAACCTGTTTTATTCTTTTGTCTCTTTCATCATCCCTGTGTTCCTGGGTTAGAAGAACTTCACCGCTTTTGACTATTTTTGAAGCAACTGCACTGATATCTGTTGTTCCAAAGGCGGACATTACGTCCTTTTCAGATGCCTTCAACCCTTTTTTTGAATCAGTGAAGACAGTTTCAACGTCGAGGAAATTTACTGAATTGGAAAGCCCCTTCCTGAACTTAAGCGCATCGTCAAGGTCAACTACAATTTCAAAGTTCTTCCCTGCCTGTTTGATTCTTGCTGTTGTCTGCGTCATTTTAATCCTCTTCCAACAATAAGATGTTCTAAGATGCTTATCCTTTCATCATTCTCCATCATTTTTCTGTCTGTTGAAATATAAGCTTCTATTAAATTTCTAAATTTCTCAGAAAATCCAGAATAATCCACTTCTTTATCTTCCTTGCTGAAATGCACATTCAGCTCCTTCCCTCTTCCCCTCACTGTTCTCAAATTGTATATATCGCTCATCTTACTTGACAAACTCCTTCAATTGTTCCTCATTCACCTTTTGGAGATGTCCTTCAGTGTTAAGTATGTAAACCATTTCGAATCTCTCCATATCAAAGCTTTTTCCCTGAACATCCTTGAAAATATCAAGAGCAAGCTTTACTCCCTTTTTTACTGTTAATTCGGGCTTGTACATTTCCCTTAATTTCTCCTTTATTTTCTCGTCATTTTCTCCTATTGCATTTGCATGATATGAAAAATAATTTCCGGTCACATCGCTTGTGTACAATTCCGGCTTTTTCCCCCGCAAGCCTGCCACCATTAGCGAAACTCCGAAAGGCCTTGCACCCCCGTATTGGGTGAATTGCTGTTTTAGATTTGACATTTCCTTTATTATTAATTCAGGCTCTATTGGTGAATCATAAGTAATTCTGTGCTGCTGTGCAATCAATTGGGCTTTTTCAATGAGAACACGTGCATCTGAAACAATCCCTGCAGCGCTTACAAAAATGTGAGAATCAATTTCAAAGATTTTGTTTGCTGATTTCTGAATAACAAGCTTGTCTTTTACCCTCTTATCAGCAAGTATAAACACACCATCAGAGCAAATCATTCCTATGCTTGCGCTGCCTAGCCTGACAGTTTTCTGCGCGTATTCTACCTGAAGAATAGTTCCCTCGGGTGAAAACATAGTGGCAGTGCGGTCATAGCCCATTGCCTGATGCTGCATATCTATTGGCATATCCATTTTCTAATTTTAGAGAAGCGTATAATAATTTAACTTCCTTTTATCTTCTCGACCAAGAAATAAAAAAACTCAGGATTTAAAAAGTTTTTGGTAGTGTTGGCTTTGTGTATTTCTTCAATCTTGAAAAATGATCCATTTTACTTTCCCTGGTAATTTTTTTTGAAAACCAGCTTTTGCAGGATTTACATTGGGGTAATTAATCCAAGGATTCATCCATCCTTTATCCGTTTTTAGCAGATAATGCCCTATAGGATAATTTTTAGAATGCCCGATAAAGGCAATTGTTCCTGGTTTTGATAACAATCTTTTTGTTTTACTATTTGCCTTGGAATATCTATAATTTAATCCATTTTTATTAAGGACTTTCACCATTTCACCACAATAGTAACCTCTTCTTGAAACATATTCTTTATTAAAAAAACTTAATGCTTCATTGTAGTCAATATTTAAAATACTTGCAATACAAGCAATACCGCAACCAGCAGTATGTTCTTGGGTTATTAATCTAAACTTCATTTTTGTTTCTTCAGCTTTTTCAGGCTTCCTGAAACAAGGAGGACTTCTATTTTTTCTGGATAAAGGGCAAAACAGGCTCTTATTTCATTCAGGCTTTCCCTGTTTATTGCAATAATGTTGTCCTTGACCCATGCAAAACCGACGCGTGACATGCCTAAAATGCCTATCCCATCAAGAATGGCTTTCCTGACATTTGCCTTTAAGTTGCTTCCTTTTAGAAGAAGATACCTTTTTTTCTCGCGCATGCTCGGCTTCAGGGATTTCATTTTAAAAAATAGTTTTTCTGGCTTATATAGTTTTTTAAACCGTTATCTCTTTATTTTTTAGAAATAAAAATGGAAGTATGCACTATAGGCGGATTTGAGCAAGTCGGAAAAAATATGACTGCTGTGAAAGTTAAAGACGATGTCATAATATTTGACGCAGGAATTTACCTGCCTGCAATAATAGAAATACAGGAAGAGGAAAATCACCAGCAACTTTACAATGAAAAAGATTTGAGAAGAATTGGAGCCTTGCCAGATGATACTATACTTGACAAAAACGGATGGACAGACAAGGTCAGGGCAATAATCATAGGTCATGCCCATCTTGACCATTTGGGCGCATTGCCTTATCTAGCCCACAGATACCCAAAAGCAGAGATAATCGCAACACCATTTACCATGGCTGTTTTTCACGAAATTCTTGAAGGTGAAAAAATTGAAATAAAAAACAAGAGAAGAATAGTGAAGGAAGACTCAACATATATTATTAATGGAAAATCAGGCCAGATAAAGCTTGAATTTATTCACACAACGCATTCAACTTTGCAGTGCGTCTTTATTGCAATGCATACTTCTGAGGGGGTATTTTTTTATGCTCTTGATTTCAAATTTGACAATTATCCGGTGATTGGGGACCCTCCAAGATACAACAAACTAAGAGAGCTTGGAAGAAAAGGAGTTAAGGTTCTTGTTCTTGACTCCCTTTATTCCGGAACAGAAAGAAAAACTCCGAGTGAAAGAATTGCAAGAAACATGGTTGAGGATGCAATCTTTTCTGTAAGGGACAGAAATTCCGCAATGATTGCAACAACTTTCTCCTCGCATATCTCAAGGCTGAAAAGCATTGTTGATTTCGGCAAAAAAACAGGAAGAAAGATAGTTTTTGTTGGAAGAAGCCTTTACAAATACACAAATGCCGCAATAAAAGTCGGGCAGTGCCCATTCAGGAAAGATTTTATGATGGTGAAATACAGGAAGCAAGTTGATGCAATGCTAAAAAAAATTGATAAAGACAGGGGAAAATATCTCATTGTCTGCACAGGCCATCAGGCAGAGCCTGGTTCAATTCTTGACAGGATTGTAAAGGATGAAACTCCTTTCAAGCTTCGAGAAGGGGATAACATAATCTTTTCTTCAAGTGTTATCCCAGACCCTGTTAACATAAATGCAAGGGAAATGATGGACAAAAAGCTCAGAAAAAAAGGGGTCAGGATTCAGACAGATGTTCATGTATCTGGCCACGGCGGAAGGGAAGACATGAGGGATTTGATAAAAATTCTCAAGCCGCAGCATCTTATTCCTGCTCACGGAAAACTCCAGCAGGAAACGCCATTAATTGAGCTTGCAAGCGAACTTGGCTACAAATTTGGTGAAACATCCCACCTGTCACCTAACGGAAAAATTCTGGAATTTGATTAAGAAATAATTTTTAAACTAATTCTCCCTGTATTTAAAATGGTGAAAGATGAACTTATGGAGGGTTTAAAGCTTGCTGTTTTAAAGGGGGAATCACTGGAGCACGCAATGGCAACATTTTACAATGCAGGCTATAAAAAAGAAGACATAGAGGAAGCTGCTGCATCATCAACAATGCCCGTTTCCCCGATTATACCTAAAGAACAGCCTGCTCCTATCTCTGCTTCACAACAGCCCGCAAAACCTCTTGTTCAGCCCCAAATTATTCAGATAGCCTCGAATTATGCAACAACACCTCCGAAAAAACCAAAAAGTTCAAGCACGATAATAACAATTATGCTTTCAATATTTCTTATCCTTTTGCTTGCTGTTCTTGCTGCATTGATAATGTTCAGAAGCCAGATTTCAAACCTTCTTAGCGGATTTTGGGTGGCGTTATTTTATGGGTTTAGAATTATTTTCCCCTGATAGGGGCAAGTTGAAATGTATACCCTAATTTTGAGAGTGTTACTGCATCATCTAGTGTATGCCTAACTAAAATAGATTCATATGATTTTTCATCCCTTCCCATTTTATCACATAAATTTCTCCAACTCTTGGAAGTTCTCCCTCAACATTCCATATTTCTTTTCCTTCATAATTTAAAGTGTACTTTACCATAATTTTTCAATTAAGATTCTGCCTTTAAACTTCGTGCAATCATCCCTCATCTGATAATATTTAAATAAAATTGATTACAATCAATTTTATATAGTTCTTGATTTCTTTATTTTCAAGGGAGTTTACAAATAAAAAATGGTGAAATTTGCCCATATAGCGGATGTGCATCTTGGCGGCTGGAAGCAGCAGCCGCTTCAGGAACTTAATCTGGCGTCATTCAAAAAAGCTGTTGAAATCTGCATAAAAGAGAAAGTTGAGTTTATAATAATAGCAGGCGACCTCTTTGATACTGCATTCCCGCCAATAGATGTCCTTAAGGAGACTTTTGCAGAATTCAAGAAGCTGAAAGATGCAGGAATACCCTGCTTTCTCATAGCAGGTAGCCATGATTATTCTGTATCTGGAAAAACCTTTCTTGATGTCCTGGAAAAGGCGGGATTTGCAAAGAACGTTGCATCTTTTGAGGAAAGAAACGGAAAACTTATTTTGAAACCGACACTTTACAAAAGAGTTGCCATATATGGATATCCTGGAAAAACATCCGGCCTTGAAGTTGAAGATCTGAGAAGGGCGCAATTTGATGACGCTCCTGGAATGTATAAAATATTCATGCTTCATACAACAATAGACAAGGCAAAAGGCGACCTTCCTATTGACGCGATTGAAACATCAAATCTTCCAAAGGCAGACTATTATGCTCTCGGTCACCTGCACATTGATTTTCAGTATGAGAATTTTGTTTATCCCGGCCCTGTATTTCCAAACAATTTTCAGGAGCTTGAGGATCTGCAATACGGTAGATTTTATCTTGTTGACACTGACCTTGAAAAGAAAATGAAGCGAGTTGATTTGAAAATAAGGGACATTGTTTCTCTTGACCTTGAAATAAAGAACACAATAAGGGCTACAGAGCAGATACTTTCTGAGCTGGAAAAACATGATGTCAAGGACAAGGTAGTTCTTCTCAGGCTTCATGGTCTTCTTGAAAACGGAAAAACTTCTGATATAAAATTCCTGCAGATAGAGGAATCATTGAAGAAAAAAGGGGCTTATTTTCTTTTAAGAAACACACATGACTTAAAGCTTAAGGAAACAGGACTTGAGACAGAGATTCAGGAGACAGAGAACATAGAGGAAGAATCAATAAAGAAATACTCTGAGCAAAATCCATCAGATTTCAACAGACTTATTTCACAGATAATGAGTGCATTTTCAATTGAAAAGCAGGATGGCGAGACAGTTGAGAACTTCACAATAAGGCTGATGGAGGAAACAAAGAAAATATTTTCAATAGCCTAAAAAATAAAAACAAAATGAGACTTAAAAAAATAATATTGAATAGCATAAGAAGCTATGAAACCCAGGAGATTGTTTTCCCTGAAGGCTCAACGCTTTTATCAGGTGACATTGGCTCCGGAAAAACATCTATACTTCTTGGAATTGAGTTTGCCTTATTTGGACTGCAGCCGGGCCAGAGAGGAACAGCTATTTTACGAAACGGAGCAAGTGAAGGAGGGGTTATACTTTATCTTGACATAGATGGAAAAGAAGTTGTTCTTGAAAGAAATCTCAAGAAAGGCAAGACAGTTTCCCAGGATTCATGCTTTATCACAATTGACGGAGAAAGAAAGGAAATGTCAGTCACAGAGCTTAAGGACAAGGTTTTAGAGCTTTTGAATTACCCCAAAGAATTCTCAAAAAAGCAGAATATTCTCTATAAGTTCACAGTTTACACTCCCCAGGAGGAGATGAAGCAGATAATTCTTGAAGACCCTGAAACAAGAATAAACGCGCTTCGCCATGTTTTTGGCATTGACAGGTACAAGACGATAATAGAGAATGCAGAAGTTGTTTCTTCAAAGATTAGGGAGGAAAAAAGGATGAAGGAAGGCCAGATTGAGAATCTTGAAGAAGACAGGGCAGCAATGATTTCAAAAGAGGAGGAGCTTGAGACAAAATACCACAATCTTTCATCTGTTGAAAGAGAGCTTTTCCTAAGGATAGAGGAAATGAGAAAAGCGCAGGAAGAAAGGGACGATGTTTTTAAGAAGATAGATGAGAAAAACAAGCTTCAGCAGGAAGTTGAGAAAACAAGGATAATTGTCGCAAACAAGAAAGACACATTATTCACAAACAACAAAACAAAGGAGCAGATTAATTCCCAGATAAAGGAGCTTGAGAGCCTTCAGTTTGAGGAAACAAAAATAAAGGAGCTTGAACAGCAGATAGAATTCAGGAAAAGAGACAAATTTCAGATAAACGAGGAAAATTTGAAGGTGAGTTCACAGATAAATTCCTTAAATATCCGGAATGACGAAGTGAAAAAAATAAGGGAGCAGATAAGAAAAATAGATATATGCCCAACATGCCTTCAGGATGTTGGTCCTGTCTACAAGACAAATGTCCTTAACAATTTTGAGTCAGAAATGGCGGAGAACTCAAGGAAAATAGATGAACTGATGCTTGAAAAAAAGAAAATCATTGAAAGCATGATAAAAGTCGAGGAATTTATTTTTTCAAAGGAAAAAGAGCTTTCTGATCTTAGGCTGAAAAAAGTAAAATTCCAGGAAATAGAATCAAAAAAACTTCGTCTTCAGGAAATAGAAAAATCAAACCAGCTTCTTGAAAAGGACATAATTCTCCTGAACCAGCATATAGATATCCTTACAAAAAATGTGTTTGAACTGAAAAAATTTGAATCTCTGCTTGAGCTTCACGACAAAAGCTTAAAAGAGGCACAAAGGCAGGAAAGGCTTGCCGAGATAAAAGTCGCTGAACTGAAAAAGGAAATAGAGGTTTTTTCCAGGCAGGTAGAGGAAATGAAGGCAAGAATTGCAAAGACCGAGGCAATCAGGGAAAGCCTTGAAAAAATAACAAAGATAGAGGAATGGATCTCGAAAGACTTTGTCTCCCTGATTTCTTTTGCAGAAAGAAATGTCATGCTAAGGCTCAAGTCCGAATTCTCAGGGCTTTTTGCAGAATGGTTCTCCATGCTTGTATCAGATGTATTTGAAGTAAGCCTGAATGAGGAATTCACGCCGATAATACGCCATCAGGACTATGAAATAGATTATTCCTATCTTTCAGGCGGGGAAAGAACAGCCATAGCTTTGGCATATCGTCTTTCACTCAATCAGGTTGTCAATTCTCTGCTTAGCAGGATAAAGACAAAGGATGTTGTAATTCTCGATGAACCTACGGATGGATTCAGCGAGCAGCAGCTTGACAAGATGAGGGATGTTTTAAGGCAGCTCGAGGTAAAGCAGCTGATAATTGTCAGTCACGAGCCAAAAATAGAAAGCTTTGTTGAGAATGTGATACGCTTCAGGAAAGAAAATGGCGTTTCAAAGCTTTCAGCAGAGGATTTGATTTGAACGCTACATAAAAGGTTTTTTTAAATCTTCCCTAGTTTTTCTGCAAGTTTCTCCGTTTCATTAAGCAAATCTTCAACCTCATCTAATCCCTTATTCCAAAAGTCCTCATTAAGTTCTATTCCCATGCCCTTAAAAATATCTTCCGCAGATTTTGAGGTTCCTGCAGAAAGAAAATTTTTAACTTTTTCGATGAACATTGGGTTTTCCTTGACTTTTCTCTGTAAAGCCTTCGAAACAAGTAAACCAGAAGCATATGAATAAACATAGAAATAAAGTCTTATATGATTCCAGTAAACCCACCAATTCTCACTTCCAGGGGACATTTTAACATAGTCTCCCATGTAAGAACTCATATGTTTCTGGAAAATTTTTCCTATCTCATTTTTTGGTAAAAATCCCTTTTCCCTGAATTTTTCATGAATTTCCTTTTCAAAATTATACCCTGCAACTTGCCTTATTATTGATGATATGTCACCATCGAGTTTAGCCATCATCAAAGAAAGTCTTAGCTCATCATCAGCATTTTTCATTAATTCCTGAAGAACAAAATCTTCCATGAAAGTGCTTGCAACTTCTGCAGTTGCAGTTGAAGTATTAAAATAAAGGGCATTTTGTTCTTTTGACAATTCACCGTTTATCCCATGACCAGATTCATGTGCAAATACTGTAACATCGTATAATTTATCTGTGTGATTCAACATTATGTATACGGGTTGGGTTTTTGTTAGGTACACGCAGAATGCCCCAATTCTTTTTCCCTTTCTTGGATAAACATCAACAAAGCCCCCTTCAACAAACATTTTGAATATTTCTTCAAATTTGGGATCTAACTTTTTGAATACTTCAGAGATAATTTTCACAGAATCTTCATATGAATATTTTTTGTCAACATTTCCATATTCAACATCCCTTTCATAGTATTCAAGCTTATCCTGCCCCAGAAGTTTAGCCTTTAGCTTGTAATATCTGTGAGATATATCAAATCTTCCTGTTACTGTTTTTAGTAAATTGTTAACCGTTTCTGTTCTGATATCATCGCTTAAATGCCTTTCTTCATCTGGCCCTGCAAAACCCCTTAATTTATCATCAGTTTTCTTATTTTCTAAAATAGCATTCATTTCAGTTTCAGCTATATCAACATTTTTATTCAGTATATCATTAAATGCTGCAGCGGCATTGTCTCTGACATTTTTGTTCTGGCTTTTTATTAAGCTTAATAACATTTCTTCTGTAGCTTTTATCGTCTTCCCCTCTTCATCAATAATATCCCTTTCTTCTTTTGACAGGAATTCAGCAACCATTTTCCTCCAGTAAGAATAAGATGAAGAAGCTTTTAGGCTCATAATTTCTTCACCTTTTTGACCAAGCATGTATTTTGACCTCTCAAAAATTCTTTCTAAGAAATGCCTGTACTCTTTTAATTCAGGGGAACCTAAAAATTCTTGTTGCTTTTCTTTTGATACTCCAGACAAACTTATCTTGAAAAAGGAAATACTGTTTCCCATGTCTTTTGCGAAATCATCTGCTTTGGTAAATCCCGCTTTGAACTCTGGATTGGTCTGGTCTGCTTGTGTCTCAAGCCAAAGGTAGTATAATTCATCTGCTGAAGAGGATGCAGAAAATTCATCTGAAGAAGGTCCATAAAATTCAGACCATCTTTCATATTCATCAAGCGCTTCTTTCAGAACTTTGGAATCTTCAAGATAATCTCTTCTGTTTTTCCATTTTGAAATAAATTTTTCTGTCTCTTGTTTCCACTTCTCTTTTTTATATTCAAAATCCCCTCCTTTTTTAAGGTAGCTTAAATCCCACTCTGTTTTCATTCAGAACCAATGAAAATTAACTTTAAATGAATTTCGTTAAAATTGTATTTGCCGAAAACTTTATAAAATCAAAATCCCACGCTTTCATAGGTTGATTCTGAGGTTATTAAACAAGACATTAAATCAGATAACTAAGCTAAAATAAAAAAGAAATAAAATGGAAATGGATGCCGAATTAAAAAGTAAGATTCTCAATACAGGAACAAGTTTAGTCAGTATTGTATGCAAAGAAGGAATTGTTATGGCTTCTGACAGGCAGGTTACAGGTGGCCAGTCTTTGGTTATGGATAAGAATTTCCAGAAAACTAATCCAATAAATGACTATCTTGTAATTTCCTTTGCTGGCCAGGTATCTGGTGCCCAAAGGCTGGTTAAGATAATTGCTGCAGAACTTAAGCTAAAAGAACTAAGAACAAGAGTAAGACCTTCTGTACAACAGTCAGCAAATCTTGTTGCTGCTGTAGCATATTCAGGAATAAGGCAGCCATCAATGGTTCCAGATATTGTTGATACCTTTGTCGGAGGATTCAATGAAGATGGCTCAACAGAGCTTTACCAGGTTGGCGCAGATGGTTCTTTATTAAAAGTAAAAGATTATCTAGCAGATGGCTCTGGAATGGTTTATATTTTAGGTCTTTTGGAAAGGCAGTACAAGAAAGGCATGTCAATTGATGAGGGGGTAAAATTAGCAGTTGAAGCAATAAAATCCTCAACGCAGAGAGATGTTTTCTCAGGTCATGGTATTGATGTTTACACAATAACAAAAGATGGGATAAAAAAAGTGGTTGACCAGGATATCCTACCTGATTATAAAGAATCAAAGAAGTGATAATATTTTTTGCTTAAAATAAAAAGGAATTAATTAAATAAAAAGATAAAAAGGAAATTAGAAAAAACCATAGGTTGTTTTTATGACAGACATTCTGAAGCATATAACTGAGAGATTACAAAGCAGCATAACAGAAGCCAATTTTGAAGGAGCTAATATTGTCCTTTACACAGATAATGAGAATTTCTTCAAGGAAGGAGAATCAAAGATAAAATCTCTTGTTGATGAAATCAAGAAAAGAATAGAGCTTCGTGCAGACCAAAAAATTCTTCATGAACAGGAGAAAGCAAAGGCAGAAATACAGAAAATAGTTCCTCAGGAAGCAGAGCTTACAAACATAATCTTTGATTATCACAGAAGCATCGTTATTGTAGAGGCAAAAAGGCCTGGCATGGTTATAGGAAAGCAGGGAAGCATTCTTGATGAAATTAAAAAAACAACGCTTTGGACTCCCCAGGTTCAGAGAAGCCCTGCAATAAAAAGCCAGATTACAGAAAGCATTCGTGAAGTTCTTTATGCAAATAACAATTACAGGAGAAAATTCCTTAATGAAATCGGAGAGAAAATCTACAAGGGATGGAATCCTGAAAAAGTAGAGGAATGGGTTCGCTTAACTCTGCTTGGAAGCGCAAGGGAAGTTGGAAGAAGCTGCCTTTTGCTTCAGACTCCTAATTCAAAAGTTCTTCTTGACTGCGGAATTAACGTCGCTGGCCATGGAAAAGACAAGTTCCCTTATTTTGACATCCCTGAATTTAACATCCAGCAGCTTGATGCAGTCATTTTAAGCCATGCTCATCTTGACCATGTTGGCCTTCTTCCTTATCTTTACAAAATGGGATTCAAGGGCCCAACATATATGACAGCTCCTACAATGGATGTTGCTGCTCTTCTGTGCCTTGATTTCATTGGGGTTGCATATAAGCAGGCTGCAACGCCTTTGTACAGTTCAAAAGACATCAAGGAGATGGTTAAGCATACTGTATGCCTGAATTTCAACGAAGTGACTGACATAGCTCCTGACATAAGGGTAACATTTTATAATTCAGGCCATGCTTTGGGAAGTGCTATGGTTCATTTCAACATCGGAAACGGACTTCACAATTTTTTGTACAGTGCAGATTACAAATACACAAGGACAAGGCTTTTGGACCCCGCTGTTGCCAGCTTTCCAAGAATTGAATCTGTTTTGACAGAATCAACTTATGGGGCAAAGACAGACATTCTTCCTCCGAGAATTGAGTCAGAGGAGAAAATGATTGAAATAATAAACAAGACAATAGAGCGCGGAGGGAAAATTCTCATTCCAGAGCTTGGCCTTGGAAGAGCGCAGGAAACAATGCTTATCATAGAGGATGCAATAGCTGCAGGAAAGATGAAAAAAATCCCTGTTTACATAGATGGAATGATCTGGGACATTAATGCAATTCACACGGCTTATCCTGATTTTTTAAGCAATAAAATCCGTGCGTCCATTTTCCAGGACCAGAATCCGTTTGTTTCAGAAATATTCTCCCGTGTTGGTTCCCCCCAAGAAAGAAGAAAAGTTGTCGAAGGAGGCCCATGCGTCGTTCTTGCAACATCAGGTATGCTTGTTGGCGGAGCAAGTGTTGAATATTTCCGCGAATTTGCAGGAAACGAGAAAAATTCAATAATGTTTGTCTGTTATCAGGGCGTTGGCTCTCTAGGACGCCAAGTGCAAGAGGGTCTCAAGGACACAAAAATGATTTTCGAGGGCCATGAGGAAAATGTGAAAATAAATCTGGAAGTTCACACAATTGCAGGCCTTTCTGCACATGCAGGAAGAAACGAAATAATAAGCTTCTTCAATAACATAAGGCCAAAGCCAAAAAGGATAATGATAAATCATGGTGAAGTTTCAAAATGCCTGGATCTTGCGTCAGCATTGTACAAGTTAAACCATGTTGAGACAAATGTTCCCCGCGTTTTAGAGACTTTAAGATTGCGATAGGAAAAAATGAAACACAACTTAAGAATTACTGCGCTTCTTCTTGCAATGTTTGTAGTTACGCAGTTTATCGGTCTTTATGTAATAAGCACGAATCCTTTTACAATACAGCAAGCCCAGACAAACGGAACAGTTCAGGCAACCACAAATCCATACCTTGAGTGGATTAATCCCCCTCCTGCCCAGACACAAAGCGATTTTAACAGCTCTTTTGCCTACCTAATATTTGCATTCATACTTGCAATTGTTCTTTTGATACTGCTGATGAAATTCCAGGTCAGCTATTTCCTTAAGATATGGTTTTTCTCTGTTATAACAATAGCTCTTCTTCTTTCATTCATGGCTATTGCCAAAAGTCTTGATTTGAATGTCGGCCAGGAAGCTGTTTTCATCTCAATACTTGCAATTTCACTTGTGCTTGCATTTGTTAAAATATCCGGAAAAAGCTATCTTATTCATAATCTCACAGAGCTTTTGATTTATCCGGGAATTGCAACTGTTTTTGTCCCAATACTCAATGTCTGGACAGTTGTCGCTCTCTTGCTCCTGATTTCAGTATATGACATGTGGGCTGTTTGGCATTCAGGAGTTATGCAGAAAATGGCAAAATACCAGATTAACACGCTTAAAATTTTCTCAGGCTTTTTTGTTCCTTACATCTCAAAACAGCAAAGGTCGCAGATAAAAACATGGAAAAAGACAATTCCAAAATCAAAGCTGAAAAACAAGAAAATAAAGGTCAATGTCGCAATTCTTGGGGGAGGGGACGTGGTATTTCCAATAATAACCGCGGGCGTTATGTTCATGACTCTTGGTCTTGTTTCAGCAATTTTTGTAATTTTAGGAGCAACTCTTGGCCTCTCATACCTTTTCTTCGCAGCTGAAAAGAAGAAATTTTACCCTGCAATGCCTTTCATAACTGCAGGAATCCTCATAGGAATCATTGCCAGCTATCTTCTTTTATAAATCCACACGAATTTTACATTCTCTATATGTTGTAACTGTAAAAGAACGACAAAACCATAAGATTTATAAACCAGCAAATTTTGTCAAATAAAATGAAAAGAACAATAGAATTATACAGAAGAAACCAAAGTTTGACTCCAGAAAAACTTGAAAGGGAATTTTACGAAGCAAAATTGGTTGATTTGGTTAATCTTAATCAGCATATTGACGATTCAAGAAGGTTTACTCTTATTTTATGGGCTGCAAATGATTATGACATTCAGCAAGTAGGCTATATGATCTCATCTTCTGGGTATACTGTTATAACCAATCCAAATCAACAGATAACTCCTGCTGGGATTTTAGAAAGAAAAGCAAGTGTGTTTCATACTGGAATAAAAGACAAGACAAGACAGGTAATAGAAGACATAACAAGAAAATGGCAAGATTACAGGAATATGCATAATTCCATAAGAAATGCAATAAGGGGGAAGAAAAAATAATAAAATGAAATCAATGAAAAAACTAGGGGAGATGTATAATTTGTATATGGCAAGAATGCATGTAAGATCATCCATTCCCTATGCAGAGAGACAACTTTACAGAGATACTGGATATTTTAGAACAACTCAAAGATTAGACCCTTCTCAAGCAAATGATATTCATGTTGGACGAGATGCCATGAAATCTTTCAGAATATTGCTTGATTTAAGATTAAGTGAAAATGGATTATCTAAAAAAATTTCAGAATTGGAGGGTGCACAATAAAATGCTTGTAAAACAGGAGCTCATAAGCAGAATTAAGGATTATTTTGACCTTAATATCTATGAAACAAAAGTCTGGCTAGCTTTGCTTGGAAAAGGAATTGCCTCTGCAGGAGAAATTGCAGAGTTGTCACGCGTTCCAAGGTCAAGAACCTATGATGTTTTAGAATCTCTGGAGAAAAAAGGATTTGCAATCATAAAGCTTGGAAAACCGGTCAAGTACATAGGAGTTAAGCCCCATATGATCCTTGAAAAGATGAAGAATAATGTCCGCTCAGACGCAGAGGAAAGAATTGTTACTCTTTCAAATATAAGAAACACCGATGAATTCGTGAAGCTTGAGGAAATCTATAAAGAAGGCTTAAGGCCTATTAAGAAAGAGGACCTCTCTGCTGCGATAAAAGGAAGATCAAACATCTCAAACTATTTGAGGGAAATATTGCAGAACGCAGAAAAAGAAGTCCTTATCTGCACAAACGCAGAAGACATAAATTACAAGCTTAAATTATTCCAGCAAACTGTCCAGAGTCTTTCTAAAAACGGAATAAAAATATTGATTGCCCTTTCTGGTGATGAGAAGTTAATAAGGAAATTTGAGAAAGACCTTGGAATAAAAGTGAAGAAAACAGATGTTGATGCCAAGTTTTTCATAGTTGACAGGAAGGAAATACTCTTTTATTTGTCAAAAAACTCAAGTCCTGAGGATACTGCAATCTGGCTGAATTCTGATTTTTTTGCCCAGGCTTTCACATCCATATTTGAAAAGGCTGTAAATGTAGTGCAGTAAAAATGGCTGAAAAACTTGAGCAAAAAGTCCAGGAAGAAGTATTTAATGACTCCCTTAGGGATTTAAGACTTGCATTTGAAAAGATTACTGAAGCTTTAGGGTATTTACAAGATGCTTCGCAGTATATTTAGCAAAAAAAGTATAAATTATCTGGTATAAATAATAAAATGACAAAAATCGGTGATGTCAGACCTTATATGCATGAAGGAAAATTTAACAAGAATCTTGAAGATTACTCATTTAAACTAAAAGACAGCATTGTTAACAGCAGTCCTGTTTATTATGGAATCCTTGCATTGGGTGTAGCAGCCGGATTAGCTGCTAGAACCTCAATAGTTATTGCAAGAAAATTTAGATCAGCAATAAAAAAAGCGGACAGTATTGATTTGACAACAGGACTTGCCAAAAGAGTTCTCTCTGAAGATGATGCAATAAAAGCGATGAAAATGACAAGAGAATACCCTGAAGGCTTTGATGAGATTTATTATTCTGTTGACAACAGGGGCTTTGTTGTTACAGAGCAGTCCATAGACAAAAAAACCGTAAGAATTTACGACGATAAAAGTAGAAAACTCAAAGAAAGAACAGATGTTTATTTTACCCCCAGAGGCCTTTTCGATTTTTCAGATACCTTTAATTTCAATCCGCCAGGAAGCATAATCGGGCACAGGACAACGACCGAAAAAAAATTAAAATGAAAACAGCAACATTTAATTAAAATGTCGCATTTAATTCTTAAGGATGTTCCTGCTGAAAAAATTCATGATTTAACCTTCCTTCTTGAGACAAATAAAGAAATAAAATTAGGAAGGCCGGGATATGGGAATCTCATTAGTTTAGGCGAAGGCCTTGTTTTTAATGAAGGAAGCACATTAGAACAGAATGAAGCGACGTTTAATGTTTCTACAGTTTCAAGGCATCATGCGACAATCACCTGTCCAAATGGCTATGTTTACATCAAAGATGAAAACTCATCCAACGGAACATTCATAAACAGAAAAAAATTGCCCAATGTAGGTTATGTTCTTAAGGATGGATACACCTTATTCTTCGGGGCATATGGTCCCGTGCAGGTATATGAGAAATAAAAACTTAAGAACTGCCAGTGAAAAAAGTTTTTAAACTGTCTTCTTTTTTTATCCTAATTTTAAAATGGAAGAGCATTATTTTTTGATAGATCACATAAGGAAAAACAAGAGATACAATTTGACAGCCCTTGCTGAAGATAATTACAATGAAGTCACAATAGGAAGACTGCATCATGGAGCCAGTATAGAAGTTGGATGGGAAAACCTTTCATTGACTAAATTCATTTCAAGGCATCATGCAACAATAACATCTGTTGGAAATGTGTTATATCTTACTGATAATAATTCAGCGATAGGGACATTTGTCAACGGAAAAAGGCTTTCTGATGCAGGACATATCTTAAATGATGGTGATAAAATTTATATTGGAGAGCATTATGGACCCTTGGAGATAAAGTCAGTACAATATCCTATTCATGAACATTCAAGCCAGTAATGCTCATGTCCTTGATTATTTTCATATTTTTTGCTTTCCATCTCATTAAAAAATCATTTAGGAAGTAATCAGCCTTGATTTTTGAGTATAAATGCCCATTTTTAATTGAAATAATCTTATGTTTTAACCTGAATTTCCTGGCATTTTTTTCATCATTAACCTTTGGCCCCTTTGCAATAAAACTTCCCTTGCTTTTTACAACAAAGAAAGCCCTTGCACGCTTTTCTCCAAAGTACTCAAATCCCTTGGCCTTTATTTCAAAAAAACCAAGAATTTCATTGTTTAAATGCCGATAGAATTTCAGCAGTTTGCTTCCTGCAATATCCCCTTTCTGCTTATTTGTTGAAATATCAAGCAATACAAATTCAAGGCCTTTCTTTTTAGAATCTGCAATAATTTTTTTTATGTCAACAGCTTCAATTCTGAAGAAGTTTGCAGAAGGATTTTTAATAAATTCAATGCATGACTTCTGGAATCTTTTAAGTGTTTCATCGGAAAGTGCAGCAAGCACATTTCTCTGTTTGTATGTTGGGTCAATAAGAATTATCGGGGATTTTAACTTCGCTTCGTTTATGTCCATGAGTATCTGGCTTTTGTTTTTGTAAAGTTTTTCTATGTCTATTACTTCCTTTTCCTTTATTTTTGCAATTGCATTTACAAATCTTAAAAAACTGCCGTAATAATTGACTAAAAGCTCTATTGCATATCCTGAAAATCCCCTGATGTATGATTCTGCACCATATGCATTGTTTGCATAGCAGAAAGCCTTTGCAAGCCTTATCTCATCAAGGATTTTCTGTGTTTTTATCTTCTTTTTTATGTAATTCACGTGAGAATATGAAAGGTCTGTGACATTTTCCGCCTCTTTCGGGTTATTAACCATTTTTACAGGTATTATTTCAAAAAAAAGCCCATCTTCAGATTTAATCTTGAAATAATCCCTTGAGCCATGAATTCTCTCTGCCTTTTGGCCTTTAAGCATTTTTTCAGTAATGTCAGAAAGCATTGAATCCCTGTACTTCTTGTCAAATCTTACAAAAATATCTATGTCATATGAGTCTTTTTTTATTATTGTGCCCTTTGCCCAGCTTCCACCGACAAAAATCTGGGCGTTTATCCTGGCCTTTTTTCTGTTTGCATCTATTTTTTTAAGAAAAGCGTTAAGCTTTTCTTTTATTTCATTCATTTCTTTGTCAGAAGGCTTGGCGAAAGGCAAAACCTCTTTCAGAACAGAATTAATTTTATTCATGTAAGACTTAATGAAATAATATTTATAAGTCTATTGAGAAAATTCCTACTCTTTTTTTTTCCTGCTTTCTTTTGGCTTCTTGATAAGGCCACTTGCACTCGTGCTGAGAGTCGAAGCAATGTCGATTATGTATTTTCCCTCTTCAAGCTTGTATATCAAAGGTCTGTCTTTCCTGAATATTTTTGCTATGTCAAGCTCAAATTTTCCTTCGCCAGCAGACCTTATTGACTCAACATCAAGTATTACCGGAATTTGTGAGTCTTCTATGCCGACCATTTCCCTTATGTCTTCCTCTATCTTTTCCTTGTCTTTTTCAGGTATCTCTATTACATTATCATGCATTTTCTTTAGCTGATCATCCCTTATGTAGAAGAAAAAATGGCTGTGGCACTCCTTGCATCCTTCAAGTATTTCCCTGCTGCCAGAAGGGATTATTCTTGAACAACGAACACATTGATGTGGCATGAAATTTTAATGCAGAATATAATTATAAAGTTTGTGGATGAATTGTGTCAGTTATTTATTTCTAAATTGATTATGAAAAAAAGATTAGATGCTAACCTTTTGAAATCTCTAAGTTAGTCAGAGCTTTCTAATAAATAAACTTAACAGAGGTTAAAAATGGAAGGTAATTATGTAAAATATGAGCATGGCGTTGGTGTCATGATGCTGCATCTTGAATGATGCACAAAATACATGTAAAAAATGTTTAGAAAAGAAGAATTTTGCCGTTATAGGGTATTGGGAAAAACAAATTAGGGAATTTGATAAGCAAATTAAGGAACTCTAAAAGAAAGTAAAAAGAAAATGATTGTTTGGATCATCTAACCTTTCAAAAGCAGCTCTATCTTCTTTGGATTTCTCTTGATTTCCTTTACAATTGTCGCAGGCCCTATTATTGTAACAGCGCCTATATCCCCGCCGGCAATTGCGCTTACAAGGTTTGACCTGAACTTTCCAAAGAAACCCTCTTTTCCGTTTTCGGAAATGACTGCAAGCTCAACTCCTTTGAAGCCCCTTACATGGCCTATCATTGCCATTGTGTCTCCGATAAGCCTCGTTTCCTCGCTTGATTCAAGCCTTCCCTGCAAAAAAAGAATGTTATTCTCCAGAACAAGATGAAGAATCTTTTTTATCCTTTCATCGCTGTTCAATCCCCTGATTTCAGCATATGGAAGAAACTGGATGCTGAACCCCTTTATTTTCCCGAGCCTTTTTTTCACCATCTTTTATTATATATTAAATATACTTTTTAATTTTTATTTTTAAGCCTGTTTAGCGAGCTTGAATATGGATTCATAAAACTCCTCCAGGTTTTTTCCGTATTTTGCGCTTATTCCTATAACTTCATATTCAGGAAAAGCAGCCTCTATTTTCTTTATGCTTGATTTTCTTAAATCAATCTTGTTTGCGACTATAAGAACAGGTATTTTTCTTGCAACAAGATTTCCTATTATTGTAAGATTTACCTGATTGTATGGGTTCTCTGTTGCGTCTAAGACGATAACAACAACATCCATGTCATCAAGCCACTTGATGCTTTCAACAACCCCTTGTGTTGCTTCCTTTGCCCTTTCCATTGCATCTTTCTTCTTCATCCTGTATTTCAGGAAATCCTCATAATCTATCTTTGTTGCAATGCCGGGAGTATCAATCATCTTGAAAAGCATTTTCTTTCCTTTGTATTCTATCTCAACTTTTTCCTTAAATTGCACTGTTCTTGTTTCATGCGGTATCTTGCTAACAGTTCCCATCTCTTCACCGGTGAAATCTTTGCATATTCTGTTTGCCAGGCTTGTTTTTCCAGCATTTGGAGGTCCGTAAAATCCAAGCTTAAGCTCCTTTTTTCCCTTGAACATATTTAAGAAGATTCTCTTGAAGAAATTTGTGAATCCTTTTATTGCCATTATAAATTAAATTTGTTTTTAGGTTTATTAAATTTTGTGTGTTTAATTCTGCAGTCTGATAATTGGTTTATATCATCCCTGTTCTTTTTCCAGCGTACTTCCTCATAACATATCTAATCCTTTCTCTGCTCCATCCTGCTTTTTTCAGGTTCTGCTCTATTATGTTGTTTGCCAGACCCTTTACTTTTGCATTATTTACATAATTTATCATATTGAAAAGGTCATTCTTGTTCTTGAACAAATAGCTTTCATATCTTTTGTCATACCATCTTCTCAAAAGAAGGTAAACAATAACAACCAAAATCAAAATCCCTGCTATTATCAGGGAAAATGTAATCCATTTTGACAAAACAGGAATTTCAGCTGTTGTCTGGGCAATACTAAGATGGCTTATTGCAGGCGAAATAAATGCAGAAAGGCCTGTAACATCAACATTGTCTGTCGTGGAGAATGAAACTGTATTCTTGCCCTTCAAATCAAAATAAATATAACCATCTTTGGTGCTGTAATTTGAATCAGATGTAAATCCTCCTAGCTGTGGAAGAATTAGGTAGTAATCATAAGGAATGTCATTTTTCTCGCTTACAGTTATTGTAAAAACATTTGTTATTGGGTCAGTATATCCTGAATAAGATCCTGAGAATTCATTATAATTAAAGTTCATGTTAAGGTTTTCCTGCTGCCATGTATTGATTGCGTCCATATAAGCCTGGTCCTTTCCTTGTGTGTAATTTCCTCCGGCTATATCCTGAAGGACATTGAGATTTATACTAGAAAGTCCCTGCACAAATGGCACATTGGACGCTGCTGCAGTCTTGTATACTAAGTCAGGAATTTTTATTGCCAAAAGCTCTGCAACAAGGTTATTGTAATCGGTGTTTGTGCTTGCATTTTTGAATTCAGAATTTAAACTATTGATCTCGCTGTTTATGTAATCAAGATTCAGGGAAGCATTCAGTGCGCTTTGCTGAAATTGCGTGAAAGATGCAATCTGAGATTGAAGGACAGAAACAGCAATTTCCATATTCTTAAGACTTGTAGCTATCAAATCTTTTGGCGCACTTACATTTATTGCAAATGTTTTTGATGAGCTCAAATTTTTACTGTTTGTTACATTAATTACAAGATTGTAAATTCCTGCATTTTCATATGTGTGCGATGTTGTATTCGCCTGTGTTGTTACAACAGAGCTGTTGTCCCCGAAATCCCATGAAAAACTGCTTATATTTTGGCTTGAATCAACACTTACTGAAAATGTTGTTGGATATGCATAAGCTGTCCTAAGCGGATTTACAATCCTTATTTTAGGAATGTTTGCAATTTGTATTTGTTGTGAAGTAACATTTCTGCCGTCGAGAACTAATGAAAAGGTGTAATTCCCTATGCTGTCTGGAACAAGCAGGTTTGCATGGTCAAGATAAAGCTGCTGGAAACCTGAGGTGATTTTTTGGGGTATGGGAGAAATGTCAGAAAAATTGCTTATTAAAAGCTGTCCTATATCTGTCTGATAATTGACTTGAAGGTTGCTTAAATTTATTGTTTGACCCACATTTGAATTTATTTTTATAGGAATAATGCAGCCAGAGCCGCAATTAAGGTTTGTATTATAATTTTGAGCTATATAATTTTCTGCAAGCAGTGCAAAACTTACTGCCTGATTTTCTGACTGGTTGTATGAAGAATTCAGATTCATCGTTCCAACACTGTCAAATTCCTGCCCCTGCGCAAATATCTGATAAGCAGCAGATGCAGTTGAGATTGGCGTTCCTGAAAACCCGCAGCCGTTTGGGTCATAATACCCCTGAGTTACATAATTTCCGTTTCCTGAGACATTATTTATGCATACATAAGCCTGCTGT
>DAHWUG010000002.1:39412-64966 GCA_027334715.1 Nanobdellota archaeon | reverse complement strand
CTCTCCTCCGCTTGAAGATGCATCTGGAAGCGTGCATACTCCAAGATTCTGCCCTAGAGTATTGTAGATTGAGGCATTCACAACTTCATTCCCGCTGTTTTTTTGTATCCATGCTCCTATGAAAAAGCCTGGAGATACAGAAAGATTTACAAGTTCGCATAAAGGCTGTGTAACTATCTGAGGCTGCTCGCCTGTCGCAAGGCTTTGATTGAAGCATCCATAATTTTTTGTATCAGAACATGAATTAGTTCCTGCTGAATTTGTATTTATTACATCTGTGGAATTGTCTCCAAGAAAATCAACTTCAACCTGATTTATGCATGAAGGACCTGCATCACTTGTCAGCTGAAAATCTATTGAGTTTATTGCTGCAATATTCCCTGTTAATTTTATCCCATAAATCTTTGATTCTCCCGCATTTAATGTTGCTGTTTTTATCGGCTGCGGATTGCTTGCAGAATAGTCTGTTCCGCAGTTTAAAGGCATGCATGAGTAAATGTATCCCTGATTTTGGTTTAGCAAATCCCCCAAGCTTATTGAACTGCCTGTTGAACTAGTAAAATTTGAGTTCAATGGCTCTGAATTAAAGCTTATATTTATCCAGCCTGTGATAGTGTCGGAAGGGCCGTAAATATTTCCTATTGAGTAATTAGGTGTTCCAGGATAAAAACTTGAAGAAACAGGATTAATAAAAAATAGGAAAATCATAGACAAAAACACGCAAAAAATACCTCTTTTATCGACCATCTTTTATTTATAAAAAAGGTCAAGCTGATTTATAAATATTATCTTGAATGTTTATAATGCCATTTTATGCTTGGAAAACCAGGCATATGGCATAATTAACTGCTTTTGTATAATGATTATTCCATTCACTCTGCCTTTCTTTAATGCAAAGTTATTTGGTCTAAACCAATTTTATCCTGACTTTCTTTTTCCTCATCCCTATTATTATGTAGATGACTGCAACTATCAAAAGCGCAGCGACAAGGTTGTAGAATGTAAAAAATGGAAGTGGAATTTGCGTAGGACAGTGAAGACTTTCTGTTTGATCTGTACATGATGCTGCAAGGTTCTGCGGGTCGTAATGACACATTCCTCCGCTTAAAACGTATCCGTTCGTACACCCTCCTGCTAAAGGTGCAACTCCTGCATCAGCCCATTCCCATCTAGCTGACAAGCTTACTGTAATTAACTGATTGTTCTGGCAGGTGGTGGAGCTTGTTGCATGATAATAACATGTTCCGATTTTTTGGTTACCTTTATTATTTGAAACCGTTACTGTTATTGGCACAGTAGCTGATGCAGTCATTCCATTAGTTGTTACAGTAACATTTGCATTATAAACACCAGGGTTGGTATAGTTGCATAATCCATCTGCAGTCTTTGTTGTTGCAGTATCAGTGTATGTCACATCAGGAGTCGTTTCAGTGCTGTCGCAGTAAAATGAATAGTTAATTGTTCCAAGCCCTTGTCCACTCACTTGTGCACTAAGACTTACACCATTCAGTGGAGCAACTCCGCCATTCACATTTGAATTTAAATTTACGAACAAATAATCTCCCCCTATCTTCACAGAGAAACTGCTGTTTGCACAGTTATTATTTTCATTTGATTCACTAATAACTCCTGTAATATCTGCACATAGCCCCAGATTATGCTGACCATCTGTTACTGTCCAATTATCTGATGTTACAGATGAAGAACTACCAGAAGTCAAAGTAGGCACAGATTGAGTTCCTATTGAATTTCCATCCATAGTAAATCCTGCAGTAGATGGATCTGCAGTCCCCTGCCCAATATTTTTTATTATTCCTGGGAAAGACGCATTGTTTCCAATAACAAGTGTAAGAGGTGTGCCTATATCAGAAATTAAATCAGGAGTACCTCCGGTAGGACCATTTACTGTTATTGGCACAGTAGCTGATGCAGTCATTCCATTAGCTGTTACAATAACGGTTGCATTATAAACACCAGGATTGGCATAGTTGCATAATCCTGCCTCATCTACCTTATTTTCGGTGGTTGTACTTATCGCGTCAGGAGTCGTTTCAGTTTTGTCGCAGTAAAATGAATAGTTAATTGTTCCAAGCCCTCCTTGTCCACTCACTTGTGCAGTAAGACCAACACCGTTCAGTGGAGCAACTCCGCCATTCACACTTGTTGTAAGGGATACTGCCAAACATATATTTGGTCCTGAAAAGAAACTGTTGTTTGCACAGTTATTATTTTCATTTGATTCACTAATAACTCCTGTAATATCTGCACATAGCCCCAGATTATGCTGACCATCTGTTACTGTCCAATTATCTGATGTTACAGATGAAGAACTACCAGAAGTCAAAGTAAGCACAGATTGAGTTCCTATTGAATTTCCATCCATAGTAAATCCTGCAGTAGATGGATCTGCAGTCCCCTGCCCAATATTTTCTATTGTTCCCTGGAAATTTACAGATTGACCAACAAGAGGGCAGCTAAATGAATCTATTTGGGATATCAAATCAGGAGTGTCACCACTTTTATATTTTACTGAACCTTCACATTGATTAATGGTTTCGCTTGTATTCCAGAAGCATGAACAAACAGCGCCGGATCCACAAGGAGGATTAGGATTGTCAACACTTATTGTTGAGTTTCCCACCCCACAAGGGTCAAGGCTGCAGTTAGCTTCTGTTAAATAATCACTACATTTGACAACTCCAGGTGGAGGAGTTGTACACCAGTCAGGTGGATTTTGGACGTTTAGAATGTTAGAACTGATATTGCTTATGCTTGTTCCGATAACTGTTGCATTGAAAATGTAATTTGATGCATTCTCGGCATTCCATGTTCCGACTGCATTTCCGTTTGAGTCGATGTTTACTGAATTAGGATTATTCACTGCACTTGTCCCATCTGTCTTTTTTACCGAGAAAGAGATTTGTTGCCCTAAGCAATTCTGTGTTGCAACATCCAGATCAACATTATTTCCTTTATATGCTAATGTTGTGTTCCACAATGCCGAGGTGATTTGACAATTTTTAGGATATTGTGGCGTAACTGTTACATTACAACAAATTTTTGTTCCATAATTTGAATATCCCACATCTTCTACATGAGAATTAGTATAATTCATAGAAGGTCCTGATGATAAAGATATTACATCTGTCCAATTGTTACCACAATTGTAATTTACAGGAACTTGTTCACAACTATTAACGCTGTCATAACAAACATTGTTAGAATTATAATGGGCATATGATAAAGTTAATCCCCCTGATTCTGCATGAGAATTTGTTGAATAAGCTAATCCTAATATTTTATTAGCATCTTGTCCTGTTAATGGATCTGTTGTTGAAGAACAAGCAGTACTACCTCCTCCAAAATTACAGCATAAAACATTTGAGTAACCACCTTGACTTGCCAATGCACTATGAGCATTTGTTACATTAGAAGTATACATAATCACCTGACCTGTGTTTGCATATGCTGCATTACAATTAGCAGCTGCAGAACCTGGATTTGTTCCTTGTTGAATCCAACACAAAAAATTTGCTGCAGAAATAATACTTAACAAAAAAGAAGATAATGCGAGAAAAGCTATTAATAAAAGGATACTTTTTTGATTATAATTCATTTTTGGCATTTTATCTGCAACAAATTTGTCCTGCTACTGGAGGTTGATCAGAGGGTGTTAATTGCCTAATTGCCGTAATTCCTGTCTGGGGGCATATTCCATTTACAGGAGTTTGCCATGTTCCTCCAAGTCCTGTTACACAAGTCTGGTCAGCTAAATGAGCTGCTTCTTGTGCAGAGACAGTGCAGGATATTGAGGGACAAGATTGAACACCATAAGATGAATATTGAGAATCTGTTGAAAGTTGATTACATGTTGCAGTTGCTCCCTTGCTTAGTGTTCTTTCAACATCACAGAAAGAAATTTTTAGTCCACTTTGGCATGCTAATGAACACTGTGTTGAAAGCGTATCTGGTTTTGGTTTGTTAGGATTATTTAGTAATAATAATAAAATAGCAACAGCAATAACAATAATAACCCCGATAATTATTATAATTTTTTTAGTGCCCATACCTCTTTTTCACTCCTTCTTTTTACCAACCATTTTCTATCTTTATTAAGTCAAAAGAGTTTTATAAATATTCTTATTCTCTCATTTATAGGAAAATTCACTTAAAATTCATGCTTAAAGTATTACTAAAATAGTCTACATGCGGAGATGGAGTCAAGATCATAAATGTTAATTCATAAATTAGTTTTCCAGCTTTTTTGTTAGCTGGACCTTCTTCTTGCAATTTTGATGAAGGGTCCATTATGTTATAATCTGGAAACATAACTGGCTCTCCTCCTCCTGTAAACACATGTCCAAATTCAAATGCAACAACTCCATTATAAAAATATAAACTATCTGATTTTTCAGGAGCTAAATAGACAACTGCCCCATATTCTGTACCTATTCCGAAATCATCAGTCATCCCAGTATATCCAAACTGAGTCAGGATATTTGAATCAGGCACAACAATTATCCAGCCACGATTTGGTATTACTCTCGTGAATTTTTGTCCATTAATGACTGCATTACTATCTATGTTATAATGTCCTTTATTTCCCAAAATTATTTTGTTACTATCAATTTTATATTGCCCTATTATTCCGCTTATATTACTTGTATCCAATATCATTTTTTTAATGCTATCTTGTTGTGGACCTAATAAATTGCCTGCAAAAGACTGAAGAATTTCTATTCCTTGTAGCCCTATTCCATTATATTGACCTGTAAAATCAAATCTTGTATTTGGAAATCCAAGATTTAATAAGGAGTCTGAAAGCATATGCATAAATGTCACAAAGCTATCGGGACTAGTAAAAGATGGATAAGGCACAGCCCTGATTAACAAGTTGTTTGTATCTTTTGCAGAAAGCAAAATGCTTCTTACATAACCTTGATAATCTCCAGGCTTTCCCTGCCTTGCCTGTAAAAGGATATCTGTCAAGTCAGAAGATCTCTTTGTCAGCCTAAAGCTGAAATTTCCGCTGCTATCTGTTAGAATATCTCCTGCAGAATCAGAAGTAAAAGCTGGAATTGCAGTTGTATCTGCATTTGGATATGTTCCACTTATTGTGTATGCTCTTAGAGTTCCCTGAATTCCAGATTGTGTTTCGTTGCTTTGCAACTCTCCAGAAATGTCTGGAAGGTCATAGATTGTGTCTGAAACAACGCTGCTATCAATTCCTCCTTCTTGTGTTCCAAATCCAATCATGATTTTATAAATTCCTGTGCTGTCTCCTACAGACCTGACTTTTAAGGTGTCATTTACAATGCTTGCAGTTACTTTTCCGTCGAGAGACTTTGCAAAAGAGTAAGGAACAGGATTGTCCTCTGGATTTTTGTCTGTTGGCTTTGGAAGAGCTGCAGAAATTGAATCCCCTTCGTTAAAACTTGCCTGCACTCCTGAAAGATTAACAGTTGGAAGGTAATTTGGAACACTGACCTTTGTTGTATTTGGATTTACAAGAGGATTGTTTGTTCTAAGAACAAAACTGTAATCTCCCTTTTTCTGGTTTGAAAATGTCTGTGAAAATGTAGGTCCTGTTATCGTGTCTGTCTTAATCAAAGAGTCATTTCTTAGCATTTGCCTTGTTGCCTGGCTGACATTTGTAAGATTTGCATTGTACAATATTCCTGTAGAATCAGAAAGGGTTGCTGTCTGTGAAATTGATGGTTGCAAAACCTGGACACTTATAGGACCTATACTGTCTGTATTTCCCTGTGTATCAATGCATTTTGCCTTGAATGAAGAATTTTGCGAAAGTGTCAATACTGTGTCTAAAGAAGTGCTTGCTGAAATGGGGTTTCCATTCATATATAGCTGTGTAGTCTGCAAATCGTTATCTTTGTCTGTGCAGCTGTATTTTACAGTGTCTGCCATAGGCGCAACTCCGGAAAGAGGTGAGACAGAAAGGCTTGCAACAGGAGGATAATTGATTTTTGGCTGTGTTGGACCTTCACTGCAGGAAGAACCAAGATAAGAAGCAAGGCTTAAAGTGCCTGCGGTTAATCCCATATAAACTCCTTTTTTCAGCTTGCTTATTAGATTATTTTTCATTGTATTTATCCGGTTTTTTTGTATAAAAAATTTATGAATCATACTTATTTAAATATATGAATCATACTTATTTAAATATTATACCTGCTGTCACTTAATGAGGATATAAAATAGGTTCTTTTTGTTTTTATAATAAAACTTAAATAGTTCTGTACAGTACATTTTTTATGGGAAATCTTACACAGAAGGTTGCAGAAAGCCAAGGAACCATAAGCCCAAAAAGAGCTGACATTGGCTATGAGGGAGCGGTTTTGTTAGATATAACATGGCCAGGAGAAAAAATTTACGATGACGGAAAGCAAAGTGATAGGCTTACTGGAGCGTCGCATCCTGGATGCTGCAAACAATAGAATAGATACTGTTAGTATTAGTAGAGATATTTGTGCTGTAATAAGACCAAATAGAATTCAATTTGTTAAAAAAGATGCCTTAAAATTTATTGAAAATGATTATATTGATTCTATACCTAAAAAAGAATCAAAAAAAGTATTATCTTTAACAATTGTTCCAACATTAGACTGCAATCTTTCTTGTATTTATTGCTATTCAAAAGGTGGTGAATCTAAGCTAAATATGAATCCTTCGCTAGCTAAATCATTTATTAGATATATGTACAATTTTCCAGGTTATGAAGGGATTCACCTTAGATTTGCAGGTGGAGGGGAGCCATTCTTAAATTTTGATTGCATGAAAGAATCTGTTAAGGCTGCAAAAGAATTGTCAGAACAAGTTTCTTTGCATTGTATAACTAATGGAACTTTTAAAGAAGAACATTTGCAATGGATGACAGATCACAATGCTCAGGTAAGAGTTTCTTTTGATGGCTTGTCTCAAAAACAACAGAGACCATTTTATACAGGAGAAGATTCTTCACAAAATGTTAGGGAAAATATCTCTAAATTAATTGCTAATGGATTAGAAGTTATAACCCAGACAACAATAACTTCAGGTAATGTAAAAAAAATGAGTGATATCGCAGAAGATATAGTAAGTTTAGGCGTAAAAACAATCAAAATTGAACCTGTATATATAACAAAAAATTCTAGGGGAGATGCTTCTTTAGGGGTTAAACCAGCAGATTTTGCAAAAAATTTTATTGATACAGTAATAAATCTTAGAAATAAAAATTTTGGGGTAAGTATAGATACTTCTTTTTTTTCAAGGCCAACTTTAGGCCATTATTGTAGTATGGCTGAAGGAAATCTTATTTTAACTCCAGAATCATATGTTAGCGGATGTGTAGAAATAACAAAGAGTTGTGATGATTTTTCTGATTTTGTTTTTTATGGAAGATTTAATGAAAGAGAAAATAAAATGGAAGTGGATAAAGATAAATTAGAGAGATATAAGGGATTTCATTTTGTTAATAATCCATCTTGTTCTAGTTGTAATTTGAAACTATTATGCAGAGGTGGTTGTCCTATGAGATCTCTGTTTGGGCAGAAAAAGGAAATGTGTCAGACCACAAAAATTTTAATCCCAGAATTATTAAGATTATTCTATAAAGATAAATCTTATCTTGGAATGTTCAAAAATGAGACTTGATGAATCTCTTGTTAAAAAAGGGCTAGTTGAAAGCAGAGAAAAAGCAAAGCACCTTATTAGAGAAGGAAAAATAATGGTGGATGAATTAATAATAAAAAAACCAAGCAAGAATATTAATGAAAATAATACTATTGAAATTATTGAGAATTTTAAATATGTTGGAAGGGGTGGTTACAAATTAGAAAAAGCTATAGAAAGTATGAATATAAAAATCGAAAACAAGGTTATAGCAGATCTTGGATGCAGCACCGGTGGTTTTACAGATTATGTACTAAAAAAAGGTGCAAAAAAAGTTTATGCTATAGACATTGGAGATGTGATTCATCCTTCTTTAAGAAACGATAAAAGGATAGTTTACATGCCAAATATTGACGCTAGGACATTAAAAAAACTTCCAGAAAAGGTAGATTTATGCTTAATAGATATAACCTTTTCTCCTTTAGAGGAAATTTTACTAAATGCAAGGAATTTTTTAAAGCCAGATGGAGAAATTTTAGCTTTAATTAAACCACCATTTGAAACTCAAGATATAACTAAAAAAATTTACGATTCGAAAAGTAGGGAAATTGCGGAAAAAATTTATAATTGGGCTAATGAAAGTGGGTATTCCATTTTGAATTTAATTGAATCCCCTATAAGGGGAAAAACATCAGGACAGTTAGAATTTTTTATTTATCTGAAAATTAAAGAAGGAGATTAGAAGGTCAAATACCCGCAACTTTCTTAAAGTTCTTGATTCTTATTAGGATATGAAAGCAAGAAAAATAACAAACTTTGCGCTGGATGCCGACGAGGAAACTCTTGGCCAGTTCAAAACATGCTATCTGGAGAAATATGTTGTAAAAGCAGCCCTGATGCCAGATGCTCACCTTGGCTATGTGGCACCGATAGGCGCTGTTCTCGCTACAAGAGGATATCTTGTTCCTGCATGGGTGGGGTATGATATTGGGTGCGGAATGACGGCTGCAAAGCTTCCAAAAAATATCATGGGTTCTCTTCAGAAAAATTCTATGGGAATTTACAGGGAAGTAAAAAAAAATATTCCCATGGGCCTTGGAGAAATTCATAAGTCAGAAAGCAAGATTACAAATGAAACAAAAGAGCAATTCAAGAAAATACTTGATAAATTCAAAAAAAATCCGTATAATTCACGTGTTCTTGATTTTCTGAGGTCCGGAAAGGCAGTAAGAAACTTGGGAACCCTTGGCTCTGGAAACCATTTTATTGAAATGGATTTTGATGAAAAAAATGTACCTTACATTGTTGTTCACTCAGGTTCAAGGGGAGTTGGCCATAGATTTGCCACCCTTTACATGAAAAAATCCTCTGGTAAGGAAAAGGGGTTTGAGGAAACGCACGCAATTCTTTCAACTTCGGATGAGGGAAAAGAGTACCTGAATATCCTTGATTTTTGCCTTGAATTTGCAGAGCTGAACAGACTTGAAATAGTAAGGCAATGTGTTCTCGCAATCGAAAAAATTATTGGAAAAAAAATAAAATATGAAATTTGGACAAACAAGAACCATAACCACGCGATTAAAGAAGCAGGTCTTTTTATTCATAGAAAAGGTGCAACTCCTGCAAAGAAAGGAGAAAGGGGAATCATACCCGCAAACATGAAGGACGGCTCTTTTCTTGTCATAGGAAAAGGAAACAAGGATTTCATATCTTCTTCATCCCATGGTGCTGGCAGGCTTTGGAGCAGGGCAGAGGCCAGAAAAAGAATAAGCCCTGATTTCTTCAAAAAAGAAATGAAAGATGCAGAAATTACAGGAGATTTCTCAAAAAATATTGTTGACGAAGCGCCTGAAGCATACAAGAACATTTACAAAGTCCTTGAGATGCAAAAAAATTCAATAAAAGTTATAAATCATCTTAAGCCTGTCATTAATTGGAAAGGAGATTAAAATTCACCAGCAGAAAATCTTCATGAGCCTTGGATTGTATAATGTCAGATTAGCAGTTATCACAACATCTTGTGCATAGATTGTTTTGCTGGGAGTATTTTGGTATCCCAGGATGCATGGATCACTTGTTGAGCAAATTCTACCCTGGCACTGCATAGAACTTGGGTAATTCTGCATTACTATCTCTTTTGTATTTGGAGCCAAAGATGAAAAACTATCCCATGCAACAGGAAGAGAGCTTGAAGGAATGCTAAGTATCTCTGCCCTTGCGCTGTCATTAAGCTGTATTTCATTTAATGTATTCTGCTCTACTGCATAAATTCTCTGGGAAGTGTTTTGGTCCAGCCTTTGGTTTTGGTTTATTGCTATGACTACAACAGCTGCTATCAGAAGTATTGCCGTCATTGCTTCAACAATTCTTATCCATCCTTTTTTTCCCATGTTTGTCTTACATATTTTTTTAGTTTATGAATTTATTATATTTTAATAGCCGGCCATACCACTTAAATTTAATTTTATCATTTAACATCTTCTTATTTAACTTTTTTCATCATTAACACTTGATTTTTAATCTTTATTTTATTTCTTACCACACTTCAACTTCAAGATGCCCAAATTGAATTCCTAAATCTTGTGTTACATACTGAACGGGAATGCTATCTGCAAATATGCTCACTGTTGAATTTGTTTCAGGGGTTTTTATGATGCTGCCGTTCTGGTAAGTGAACTTCATTCCAAATTCATCTCCAGGAAAAATCCCGATGCTTTTTTTCATGATTGTGTAATTTACGCTGTATTCTGCGAATGCCTTAGTTATTTTTGTCTCAAAAATTGCAGACTGGTTTTTTGAAAGCCCGATTATATACTCGCCTTTTCCAAGATTAGTGCATGTAGGGTTTCCTGAAGATTGCAGAAAATTGGGTGAGTAATAAATAGTAAAAAATGTCGAAGGTGAAACGATTGTTATATCCTTATTTTTGGAATATGCAGGGACAATTGCCCCAGAACTGTCTTGCGCTATGAGATTGTTTCCTAAAGATAATGTGCTTGCCAGGCCTGTAAAAGTAAAGCAGCTCCCTGAATTGCCGCCGCTATTTACGCTTACAGAAGACACTGTTAAATTATCAGTAATCATGTTCAAAATTCCTGCTTCGGCGTTATCAAGGGAATTTCTCTTGCTTTGCCCTGAATCTATCTTTGAGCTGAGAAGAACATACACAAAAATAATAAAAGTCACAAAAAGAATGAAAGAAACCACAAACTCAACCTGGGAACCGCGTTTGTTCTTTTTTATCCTAGATTCCAATACCATTCAAGCACCCCCAAATAAAACATTTGCTCCTGCTGAAATCAGGAATGCAAGAGTCATAAGGATGAAAGAATGCTTTAATCCGGGCTTCATGTTTCCTTCAGAAAGCTGTCCAACTGTCAGTCCTGTGAAAAATGCCTGAATAAGAAGCAAGTAAAGGAATGCATTTGCTATCTGCGCCTTGTCTATTGGCTGTCCGCCTCCTCCTCCTATTCCCCCTAGCCCCCCTATTCCTCCCAGTCCCGATGATGAACCAGTAGTGGTTATTCCCATGACCATTGGAAGAATTTGGAATTGCAGAACAAGAATAATCACTATGAAAACAAGGAAGATTATGTAACCCTCGACAACAAGGCTTGAGATTGCAGCTTTTCTCTCCTTTTTCAGCCTGTCAGAAGTGCTTACAGCCCCTGTTACAGATTCAAGAATTCCCCCTATTTCCCCGCCGCTTCTTTCTGCCTGCCCTATCAGTGTCAGTGCCCTTGAGATAGTTTTGTTATCTACATCTTTTGAAAATGTCTGAAGAGCAGAGCTCAAAGGTATTCCCATTGAAATCTGGTTTGCAAGCTTCTTTATGTTCTCGCTCAAGACACCGTACGGCTTGTCCTTTACATTGACAATGCTTTTACTTATTGGTGTTCCTGTCTTCACGCTTTCAACAAGGTTTCTTGCAAATTCAAGGAACATGTCTTCTTTTTCAGCCGCAACATTTGTTTCATGTATTGTCGCAACAACAAAAGGCGCAGCCATTGACAAAATCCCTATCCCTATCACAAATAAGAAATATCTTGTATGCATCAGCAAAAGAGAGAAAGTTACAACTAAAAATCCAAGACCTACCCCGGCCCAATGTCCTTTTTTTAGCTCCATTTTTTATGTTCTAAATGTCCTTAATTTATTTGGAAGATGACTGATATCATTGACATGCCAAAATCTGTATCTATTCTTTTTTTTATTTTTCTCCAGTCTGGTAAATCCAGTATTATCCTGCATAAAATTTGCCTTTGAGGGGTTAATTTTCAAGGCAAAGCTCATAAGAATCCTATTGACAATACCACTTGATACTAAAAGTATATTCCCTTTTTGTTTATCTAATTTATTCCAAAATTTCCCAATCTTATTTATTTTATTTTTATGCTTACTTGGCTTTTCTTTGACCTCACTGGAAATTTCCCTTAGAGCTTTTTCATATTTAATTGGAAGTTTGATTTTTTTGCTTATTATTTCTGCTGTTTCTTTGCATCTAATCAAATCACTTGAATAAATTTTTGTTATTTTCAATTTATTCAGTCTGTTTGCCAGTAATGTTGCCTGTGCCCTGCCTTTTTTTGTTAGACTTCCATTTTCTTCTTTATCCTTTTCTCCATGCCTTATGATGTAGATGTTCAATGTTTTTTCCATTTTTACTCTCCTCCTGGCTGCTTTAAGTGAAGGAATACAAGGAATAAAATATTCATTAATGTGACTGCCAGCACCATAATCAGGCTTATCATTCCAGTGCTCAAGCTCAAGCCAAGTCCGCTTGCGCTCATCATTACAAGCAAAAGCATAAGTATCATTGGAGAAGCTATGACAACGCTGATGTAAATGTCCATGAAAGTTTCTGCAGCCTTTGCATGCTTTTCGCTTTCAAGCCTGTGGTCAAAAAGAAGGGTCTGCGCCCTTTTAGCAAAAAACTCAGGAAGATCTCCTCCTGAAGTTATTGTTGTTGCAAGCCCGTTGTATAAGTCAGACAATTTTCTGCTTGGGCTGTTAAATGCCATATCCCTCAATGCGCTGACAAGGTCATAACCATAAACATTGACATCGTTGAAAAGTTTCGTGAATTCTTTTTCAAGATGGGGATATTCACCTGTTGCAATAATTATTGAAAAAATCTTGCTTGGCTCAATCATGGAGCTTGAAACAGATGACATGTGGATTACTGCAAAAGGCAATTCCTCATTTATCCTGGTTTCCAATGACATTTTCTCCATCGACGGATAAAAATACGCAAAAATGAAAACAGTAATGGGGAGAACAAACATAACCCAGAAAACCTCTACAAATCTTGTTCCGATTGCAGTCTTTGTAGCAACTATGAATGGAGATGAGGCAATGAGATTGAAGAAAAGGAAAAAGATCATGACAAAAATTGACACAATAAATGAGATAAGAGTCGTAAAATAAATCACGGAAACATAGCTTTCAGGTACAAAATCAAGGTTCCCTCTTATAAGATCCCTCTTTAATTTGTAAAACATACCTTTCCTTATCTGCGCTTCAGCCTTTTTGTAGAAAATGCTGCTTGCAAACTTTACATAAAGGCTTGCCTTTTTCTCTTTTTTCTTTGCAATTACAACCTCTTTTTTTTTCAGTCTCTTTATTGTGCCTTTTTCTAGGGAGGTGACCCTTTCTTTTTTTAATGTAAAGTTTGGATATACAATTTCTGTTTTTAGTATACCCTCTCCTAGTTTGAGCTTTGTTCCTGTTGCAGCAGAAGGGTTTGCCGCCTTTGACTGCGGCAGCGGATTCGGCATTGATACTTTTTCTGCAGCGCTGACAATTCCCAGGCCTGTTTTTTTCAATGATGTCTTCAGGAAATTTATCTGGGATAGGATCATCTTTTTTTCTTCCTCATCTCCAGTGCTTTTCAGCTCCTGGGTAAGTGAATCTATTTGATCGGCTATTTTTTTCTCTTTTTCAAAATTAGCTTTAAGTTGATCTATCGCCATTTTATATAAAAGTATGTATCTTTTTTTGTATCTGTATTATTTCCTTTTTCAGTATGTTGAACTCCCTTTGGTTTTTCCTTTCATATGCTTCTTCAAGCTTTTTTATGTGCCTGCTGAGCATTCTCACAAGGTAACTTATTGATGATATTCCATCTTCTACATCAGAATTTATTTCCCCTTTTTTCATTATTAAATTTACTTAAATTTAATTTGACGAAATTTATAATTTCGGTCTAATCAGGAAAGGAAAAAGTGTTATTAAATACTTTCGTTTCCGGGCTTTTAAGAAGGATTATGCGACATTAAACCTTGCCAAAATCTCTCTTGGCTTTTTGTAATACTGCGTGACAATGTCTTGAAATTCCTGGAAGTCAAACATTTTTTTCTCATAAAGATTGTAAAGAAGCTTTACCCTTCTTCTGAATTCTTCATCAAGCTCTTTTGGGTCTATTCCGTATCTTTTAGATATTTTCTCAAAAATCTTGCTGTTTTTCTTGAAGTAGAAACTGTCGTCGCTTGGATTCCAGATAAATGGCGTGTTTGTCAAAGCAACCCCTTCCGGCGTTACATTTATTATTTCAACAATTTCCTTGAGCTTCCTTGTTTCCTGCTTTTTTGCGATTGCATGGGTCATGATGCAGACGCAGTCAAGGACATTAAGCAAAGTAGGCGAAAGATTAATTGGCGGGGTTTCAAGCCTTTGTATGACTGTATTTACAGAATCTGCATGGATTGTGCTTATTGATGAGTGGCCAGATGCCATACCCTGGAATAATACATATGCTTCCTCCCCCCTGACTTCACCCACAATTACATAATCAGGATTTTGCCTGAAAGAGCTTTTCAGCAAAGTGAAAAGGTCAATCTCACCGACATTTCCGGCTCCTGTTGCTCCTCTAACAACACTTGGAAGCCAGTTTTCCCTGGGAAGATTTAATTCTCTTGTATCTTCAATCGAAACAACTCTTGCTTCAGGCGGTATGAAAAATGCAATTGCATTAAGCAAAGTGGTTTTTCCCGAAGATGTTCCCCCTGTTATAAGGATGTTCATTTTGTACTGCACCAAAATCCAGAGATAAGCAAGCATTTCAGGACTTAAAGTCTGGAATGCAAGAAGCTGAGGGGGTGTCCATGGGTTTTTTGTGAATTTCCTGATTGTGAATGTTGGTCCCCTGCTTGTTATGTCTTTTGTATATGTCGCATTTACCCTGCTTCCGTCAGGCAATGTTGAATCCAATATTGGCGAGGCATATGAAATGTATTTTCCGCTTCTCTGCGCAAGCTTTTCTACAAAGTTCTCGAGTCTGTCATTGCTCTTGAAAACAAGGTTTGTCTTGAGGTTCCTGAAAATTCTGTGAACAACATAGACAGGATTGTCTGTGCCGTTGCATTCTATATCCTCAACGAAATAATCCCTAAGCAAAGGCTCAACCTCGTTAAATCCTATGAAATCCCTTATAAGATAATAATATATTTTTTTGTAAGTCTCGTATGGAAAATTCAGTCCAAGCTCAAACGCAATTATTTTGAATCTTTTGTCAATGTATTCAAGGAGCTTTTCATTGTCCTTTTCAACAATAACATCAAAGTCAATCATGTCACGCATAGCATTGAGAATCTTGGTTGTGTAAATTTTCTCTGCATCTGTAAGTATTGGCTCCTCAATTTCATATATTACCTCAAATTCCTTGGGATCCCAGTGAATATGTATGAATGCAAAGGGTGCAAGGACGCTGTAGCGGACGTCTATCTTTGTCTTGTCCTTGGTTTTCTTCAAAGAAGGAACTTCTGGATTGAAATTTACCTTAACTCTTGGATAATCTTTTATCGTCGCCATTTTTGTTTTTTTAGCTTACCTGGAAATTTATTACTGCATTTCCTGATTGATCTTGACCTTGGTCGGATATTGTGACAGTATATGGGGTTGTTGCGCTTGTTAGTGTCTTTGTTACTTCCTGCCCATTGTAGCTTAAATTGTACAATCCAGTGTAATTCAAGCTCATTTTCACCACATCGAGGCTGTTCTCTTTTTCATCCTGCACAACCAGGTTTCCGACTGTGACATTTTCCCCTGGCTGACTATATTGATAATTGCTTTCAATATTAAAAGTTATCTCGTCATTGGTTGCATCTATTGTCAATGAGCCTTTTTGTATGCTTAATTGTATAACTCTTTGGTTTCCAGGTCCGCCAAGATTTCTTACTGTTGAATCAATGTTATTCATAACACCAATTGATTGCTGTATGATCCCCCTATCCTGCGTTTCCTGGACTTTCGGTACGACAAAAGCAAGGACAAGTCCCATTAATGCAAAAGCGATTAAAGTATAAATGACTGTTTCGACCCAAATCTGCCCATTGTTTTTGGTTTTTCCAAATAAAAACCCCTTTTTCAGACTCATGCTCTTATTAGCCAGATATGGTTTATAATATTTTTCTTTGAAAATTCCCTTTTCGCTAAGGCAGCAAATCACAGCTGTCTATTTGCGTTAAGGCCGCAGGTCCTGTGCAAGTATTTCCGTCTATTACAGGCGCGATTTCAACTTGTTCTGGGAATTGGCCAGAATTCATTGGATAAATATATGTAATTCCTGAATTTTGCGCAGGAATTGCTACATTTCCCGTACCATTAAGATATGTCAGACCAGAGGTTGCATTGTCTGCATTTATTTTGAAGCTATTGCTTTGCCCTGCCTGCACGATAGAAACCAAGACATCCTGAAGATTGCTTACATCCCCTACATTGATTGCAAGCTGAAGCTGGTCACTGCTTTTATTATAGCATGTGTATCTCTGGTCGATTGTGACTTTGTCTGCTGAATTGAAGCACGAGCTTGTTGTGCTTAATTGTGTATTTATCGTGCTTCTTATGACAAACCATATTACAGATATTGCGGCAATTACAAGAAGAATCATAAGCATGGTTTCAACAACAGCTGACAACCCATTTTTTGATTTTATTTTCATCATGCAGTTAATTGTTTTCCATACTGATTAGAACAAACATGTGATTTTATTGTGCCATCGCTGGAGGTTCCCCTCAGGACAGGTATTACATTTATTGTGATTGCGCCGCTTGCATCATTGTTGTCAATTGTTCCTGAATATGGCTCATTTGAAGGAAGTCCAACTTTTGGCCAGTCTTGCACAGCATTTGTTATGTCAACTGTCTGCTGGCTTCCTGTTTTTTGTATTTGAAGACTGAAACTGTATATGGGAACATTCCCAACATTTTGGATGGAAATTGTGTCTGAGCTAGAATCATAGTTTGCATCAAACACAACCTGCTGGCATATAACATCTATGTTTGTTCCTCCGAATTTCGTTACAGCCTCCTGATTAAAGCTCCTGAACCATAAAAAAACAATGAGAGCCAAGGCAATTGTTATTACAATAAGAAGCATTGTTGCAACAACAGGAGACAAACCCTTACGCTGATTTAACAGCATAGATTGGGCTTGTGAGCCTCTTTTTTTGATTTCCATTTTCCTCTTCTTTTTCCTTTCTCTTTAATGTTTTTCTAATTTATAAATTTATGGCGGGTTGGATTTAAATTAAACAGGAATAAGAGTAAAACAGCATGTCTTGGCATTTTCCACAGCACAAAAACTATCTCCCTTATAGAATTTGCATCCGGAACATCACCCCTATAGACTTCACTATATTTTTTTACATTGTAATGAATTCTGCTTGTATGAGTAACAAAAGAATAACATGGAACAGAACGCAGTAATCCCTCAGATATTATATTGACCCATTTATTAAACACACAGTTTCCACTTTGGCATATTTTTCCAGCATTTCATTAGTTATTATTCGCCCCGCAGTTTACTGTTCTTCCGCAACCATCACTAAAGCTTCCACAAACAGCACCTACATGTAAAATATTGCTGCATGTTTTTGGAGAGTGCAGGATAGAGACACCTATGTTTTACATTGGAGGTCACTTTCAGTTATTATTGAATTTGAGCATCTTGCCAAGAGATTCCTGTTATTCTGCACAACATACACTGCAGGCACTATTTGTATTGAATAGATATTACCTAAAGAAGAGGATATATTGTAAACATGAGTTGTTTCATTGCCGGTAGTAAAAGAGTTATTATTTGAGAAAGAGAACTGAATAAAGTTTCCATTAATAACCCCTCCGTATGTGCTGTTTAATGAGGAGGAAAGGTCTATCAGCGGAATTTTCTGGCTCGACAAGTTTGTGGCTCTTATGAAATATCCTGCAACATCAAATCTTCCGTTGTTCCTTATTGTCAGGTTTAACTGGTTTCCGCAGTAATTTGCATCTTGGACAAAAAGAGAAACTCCGTCAGGGCATGACAATGCCTGTGTTGGAATATAAGTTCTAAGATAATTGTAAACAATTGCTCCAGTGATTACAGCAAAGGTAACCAAAAGGACATATCCGATAATCACGCTTACTCCTAATTTATCATTTTTCCATTTTTCACCAAGTGACAACATCTATTTCACCCCCTATGTTCTGTGAAATCACAAAAAAGAAATTCTGGCTGTCTGTTAAATTAAAATTATAATTTGTCTGATTTATTGTTAATGTTACAGAAGAACCTGAAGCTTTTTCGCTGTAAAAAAGACTTCCTGATAATGGGTTCACTGAGTTACCATCCAAAGAAACAGGATCATTTGTATTTTGATGCCCCTTTAATGTAATGTTTGATTTTGTTCCGAAAATAAAATAAAGATTTTTGTCCCTTGATTCAGAATTAATATACTGTTGTGTGAAATTAACTAAAAGATTGAACATCTGATCACTGGATAGCTGATTGTTGATACCATAATTTATTGTTTTTGCACTTTCTGTCTGTATTTGCTTTTTCAATGCATCTACATTTGTCGGCTCAGATTTTGTTGAATAATTTGAAATAGCTGCGATGCCCATGATAATAACGGTAAGAATTATTGCTGCAATAAGGTAAAATTGACCCCTTTTTTCCATTAAGTGAACAAGGGAAAAAGAGTTTATTAAATTAGTGATTTTATTTAACTTTTATTTATTCATCTTTAGAACCAGCAATAATAATTCCTGCTGCTAAAACTAACAATGCAACTTTTCCTATACCAAGTAAAACTTTTCTAGTACTTGATCTTTTATCTTCTACTTTTTTGGCTTTTTCTTCCAAATTTCCACTTTTTTGGCTGTAGTTTCTAGAACTAGAGCTAGAATAATCTTCTCCTGAGTCATAAGAAACAGATGACTCTGAATAATCTTGAGGACTTGAAGATCTTCTAGATGAAGAATGACTTTCATGCCTTCCTGATTCTCTAGAAGTATTATATCTTTCACTAGCATTTTTTTGGGATGTTTCCGGAGTAGGTCCATAAGCTTCTCCCCTTTTTCCTCCTGGTCCAGATATTACTGTATGATATGTATCCCAAAATAAAACATGACTTTTTTCTGTTTTTGATCCCATAATTTTCCAAGATTTTGTCTGCTTAAATAACTTATGAAAATCAATTGTAGACTCGGAAGGTAGCTTCAGAATTGCTGAAAAGTTACCCTTAATCTTTCTCAGCTCTGCGACCTGCCAAGCACCTTAACAAATGTTTAGGGCTGCTCCGATCAAGGCCTGACCCATTTCGCATCTGCAAGATCGAGGCAGACAAAGCGTCAACGTCGGAATAAGGACATTCCAGCATTTTCTGTCACATCCTTCCTTGCAGTTTGCCATAAAGCCCGTTTGCAAATGGCGGAGGGCTATCCCGCCGACCTAGTCTACAAAGAAAATAGGATACCCCTAATTTATAAAGATTGTGAAATGCTTACCTACCTTTACTTATTTTGCTAAAAAAATATGACTGCTGCACCCTAAAACAATTAACAATCATTTAAAAAATCAAGCTGTTCCAAATAAAGCATTAAGCCATTTCAAAAATTTCTGGAATATTGTTTGGCTTATGCATTGACCAGAAACACAAACATTGCTTCCGCATTCAAAATTGTTTTGGCATAATGCATTAGTAGATAGCTGAGGAACAAAAGTCAAAGTATTTGAAGAGCAATAGTTTCCATTCTGCCTAAACCCATAAGGATAGCATTTGTCTGTTTTGCAACCATCACATAAGGTAATTGTCTGGTTTGCTGCGTTACTACTAATCTGCCCTACAAAAGTTAAATCAAGGGTGTCTGAACCGCAAGAGTCTGGGTTTTTAATAGAAACTCCATTTCCTAAGTCTACCTGAGAAAGCACTGGAATATTAAATGACTTGGTTATTCCATTGTAGTTAGCAATAATCTGGCATTGAACTTTTCTTTGTATGGTATAATTTACTCCACCGTAACTACATGTTTTTTGTTCAAGTTCTTTTAAGCTGCAAACATTGGAATTTGTCTGATTAGTTTGATCTGTTTTATTATTCTGTGAATATACTAAACAGTGTCCTGAAACGCAGACACCAGATAATGCACAATCTGCATTAGTTTTGCATGAGCCAATTTGAAATACTGATGACCCATTACCAACAGGGGTATAATCCCATCCCCAAATTATAAATGCAATAATTGGATCAAAATTATTAAGCCTATAATATTTTTCACTTAAGTTTAGTAATTTAGATGCATATAATGTTTGTTGACCTTCGGACAAAGAGCAATAATTAGCAAAAGAAGGATGAAAATCATAGGTTCCAGAATTAGGAATTGTTTTTCCTTCTCCTAGAATAATGTTATAATAAACATTATTTGGACCAATATCTATATACCATGTACTATTTGCATTTTCTGGTTGAGCCTCAAATTGACAACTATTTAATAATTCTAATCTTTCATTATTAATATCGGTTTGATTTGCTGTCTGATTTAATGGAGAACTTAAACAAAAACCATTTAAACAGCCATTAGGGCAGTTATAATTTACAAAATTTTTTGAATGATTTGATGGATCAACACAAATTCTTTCAGTAAGAACTGAATTTGAACTACAAATATCATATTCTTCAAAGATTCCTTCTGGACTATTAGTGTAGGTAATTTTACCATATGTGTAATAATTTGCTCCCCCATCGCTATCTGTGCATGTTGGAACTGTTGAATTAGTCTGCTCTGTTATTATGCAATTTGGGCATATTGTGCTATTTATTACATCTGGTGATGATACCGTCTCACTTGTTGAATTAGCTACATTAGATGTTGAATTCACAGTTGGGGGAGGGCAAATGATTCCATTGCAGTTGTAGAAAAGTCCTGCACATGTTGATGTTGGAATGCACCCTGGATGCTGTGTGAAATATTGGCTTGTTACACCTGGGCATCCAAGCAAACATTAACCCCACTTCCCCTGCAGCCAGACCAGTAAGGTGGTGCTCCGTTTATCCAGCAATTTGTCGTGCATTGATTTCCATAAGGATTGTTTACAGAATCAGTTGCCGCATAATCACAAAGCTCTCCTGAATTAAGAATTCCATTTCCGCACAAACTTGTTGCGGTCACATGTCCTGTTATCTGCTTCCACACATCAGGAAATATATACGCGGAGGTGAATGAAGCAGAAAATATCAATGCTAAAGATAAAATCAGAACCACAACTACCTCTCTTTTCATGGTATATTTAGATTAAATTTATTTTTAAATATTTCTGTACTACATTTTTTGTAAAATATATTTTATATCTAACTTTATACTTTCTAAAAAATTTGTAAAGTAAAAAGAATAAATTTAAACTGCTTCAGTTGTTTTGACAATAATGGCAGAAAAACAATGATTTGATTGCTGTAACAATGAATAACCTTTCTGACAGGAAAGTAAAGAAAATACTTTGAGTTGTCGGGGAAACACTATAAGAAGCAGAAACCTAGGAATGGAGATCATGGCATGGCTTAAGAGTATTGCTGGAGGGGAAATAGAAACATTTACAGAGCTAATAAACCAATCGCGTGATGAGGCATACAACAGGATGGTAAACAATGCAATAAAGATGGGCGCTGACGGAATAATTGCAACGAGATTTGATGCTTCCTCAATAATTCATGGTTCTTCAGAAATTCTTGCTTATGGCACAGCTGTAAAACTTGCTTAAATTTCCAGTAATTCATGACTTAATAAGAATACTGCGTAATCTTCAGAAAAATTAATATATTCAGATAGATATTTATTTCTTTATGATAAACATAAAGAGGATTTATGAGAAACCTGAAAAAACAGACGGGTTTAGAATTCTCGTTGACAGGCTCTGGCCAAGAGGCGTTTCAAAGGAAAAAGCAAAGATTAACCTCTGGCTGAAGGAAATAGCTCCTAGCAATGAGCTCAGAAAGTGGTTTTCGCATGAACCAAAAAAATGGGATTTATTCAAAAAAAGGTACACAAAAGAGCTTGAATCAAATCATGATTTGATAAAGGAAATAAAATCCGTAGAGAAAAAAGAAAAGAAAGTCACGCTTCTTTATGCTGCCCGTGACCAAGAGCACAATGAAGCTGTCCTGCTTAAAGAAATTCTGTAACACTAATTTTACTCATTTTCTTCAATATCATGAATCATCTTTCTCATTTCTCCATTCACATTTGACATAACTTCTGATTCAGTAGCATTAGGATGCCTTTCTTTGTAATTTAGTGCCGCAGCTGCGCCAGCAATAAAAGCTCTTTTTATCACCATCTCTTCTTTTGCCATAAAATAGGGCAATAATCCAAGTTTAAAAATTTTATTATAAAAAGATGCAATAAAGAAAAAGTAAAAAAAGAAAAAGTAAAAAAAGTTATTTATTGGGCATTAACTGCTCCGTAACCATTTGGTATTGCGCCCGGTACTGTTGCAGTTGAACTCCAGAACCCATCTGGACTCATACCATGATCCATTATTACTTCATAGTTTCCCCAGATGGAATATCCCCCAGGCAGCCAGTAAGGGCTATTTTCTCCTGCTGAACCTACCCAGATTATCTTAGTATTCTCGGTCCAACTAGAACCATTAGGCCCCATTCCATTCCATTCATTATTTACCCATGCGCCTAAGCAATATGCTGGATTATCATATCCATTTGCATTACATGAATCCCAAGCAGCATTCCATTTCATAACAATCTGATCATTAGAATACATTCCCAGACAATCAGCAGCTTGACCTCCAGCTAAACACCAACTAGACCCAGTTCCGACAAATACTCTTGCCTGATAGTTGTAACCAAACTGGTCAAAACCGCCAGCAGCAAAAACACCAGCCAAAGATACTATAAGCAAAGAAGCAGCAAACACGGCTAAAATTGTTTTTTTCATTTAATTCAAACCTCCTTTCAACTCTATTTCAAAATAAAACAATAGATGGTAGTAAGAATGCACATTAATATCAAAGGACTTAAAATTGTCCATTTTAGATTAATCTTTAAACTAATGAGAAATTTATAAATATTATTACTAAAGATCATGCATTTATCTTGAAGCCCAGTCTACGAGCTTTCCACTATCATCCCTTAGGAAAATACTGCCTCCCGAATTTGTAAGATTAAGGGAAAATCCTGTTTTTTGATTTTGATAAAGAATCTTGTTTTCAAACACAAATGTTCCTCTTCCTTCTCCTTCTATAACCCATTTTGTTATATTGCAGGAAAAACTGCAGTTGTTCATTATAAAATTATCTGAGTTTATTATATTGATGCAGTTTGCGCATACATTGGCTGATTTTTCACATAGATTTTTTCCATTGACAATGCATTCATTCCATGCGGAAAAAAGGTCATTGTAATATTCGTCTTTTCCAGAGTAAAAATAATAGTTGGAAAATCCGTTTCTAACAGATTCCACATTGATATTCAGGCTGTTGATAAAAACATAAGCAAGAGTTCTTCCATACTTATCTGTTCTTTCATTTGTGAATTTTAATGTGACTGTCTTGTTCAAAATTTTATTTTGCAAGAAATTTTTTGCTTCATTATATCCAAATTCTCCTTTTTCAGGAGAATTTATTCCCAAAAGCCTTATGCTTGTTCCGTTGCTTTCTATTGTGTCCCCGTCAATAACCCTATCAACGATAATTTCCTTGTCTTCACTCAGGAAATTTTTCAGCAAATTGTCAAAATAAGAATAATTCACAGCAATCAGAAAAATGAAGATAAGGATAGCAACTTTTGCTCCAATATTTTTTTGCTCCATAAACTTGTAGCATTTTTTGTATATTAAATATATTGATATATTAAATTATAATAGATTTTCAGAAATAAAAGTGTAGGAGTTAAAAAATACCGAAGTATCTTAACATTAACCGAAGTCAACGCCTCCTACAAAAATCCAAAAAGATTCAGATTATTTAAAACTTTCCATTTTTTCAAGGAACTGCAATAAATTGCGGGTGAAAGGATTCGGACCTTCGCAGGCACTAAGCCACAGGATCTTAAGTCCTGCCCGTTTGACCACTCCGGCACACCCGCACACGTTTTTCAGAAATGTCTTTCACTTAAAAAACTTCTTATTCTTTTGTATGTAAAAATATAGAATTATTCTTTTATCTTCTTGCTTTCTTGAAGTCCTTGAACGCGAAATACATTAATACAATCAATAATGCATTCAAGATGACCAGAATAAATGCCATTCCTGCACGACTTTCCAAAGGATTGGAAAGTATATAAACAGTATATATTATGTCAATGATTGCTGCTCCGATGAAGTTTCCCCTTAATGCCATATTGAATAAATGAATGGCATATTATTAAATCTTCCTTCTTCAAGGCAAAATTCCTGAGTAATATTTATTAAGTTATTTTCCATCGGATTGCTATGAAAGAGGTTGCTGCAGAAATTATACAGAAGGCGCTTAAAAAAATCAACATTGAGCTTAAATTTCAGGAAATAGAAAAAATGATTGAAGTTCCCCCTAATCCTGAAATGGGAGATTTTGCATTTCCATGCTTTTTTCTTGCGGGAAGATTGAAGACAGACCCTCATGACATAGCTGTCCAAATCAGGGAGGAAATTGGAAATTCCGGAGAGAAGGATTTTAAGGATATTCAGGTTTCTGGCTCATACATAAATTTTTTTATTGACAGGAATATTCTTGCGAAAAATATTATAGGTGAAATTCTCTCCAAAAAATCAAATTTCGGAAAAATTGACCTGGGAAAAGGTAAAAAAGCTTTGATTGAACATACATCAATAAATCCCAATGCTTCCCCGCATGTTGGAAGGGCAAGAAATGCCGTGATAGGGGACAGTTTGGTAAGGATTTTCAAGTTTGAAAATTTCAGACCTGAGGTCCATTACTTCGTTAACGATGTTTCAAAGCAGATTGCTATGCTTGTTCTTGCAAAGGCAGAGAATCTGAAATTTGATTCAATGCTTGAGAAATATATTAAGATTGCGGCAAAAGTAAAAAAATCAAAGAAAATGGAGAATCAGGTCTTTGACCTTTTATACCGCTTTGAAAACGGCGATAAAAACGCATCAAAAAAATTCAGCACAATAGCAAAGACCTGCGTCGAAGGCCAGAAGAAAATTCTTGCAAGAATGGGAATTGAATATGATTCTTTTGACTATGAATCCTCTTACTTAAAGAAAACAAAGGAAATTCTTTCAAATCTTCAAAAATCAGGAAAATTGTTCAAAGATAACAAAGGAAGAATGGTTCTTGACATGAAAGGAACAAAAATTGATGGCCAGATGAAATCTCCTGTTCTTGTTCTGACAAGATCTGATGACACAGGGCTTTATCCGCTAAGAGACCTTGCGTACACTATTGACAAAAAAAAGTTATCGGATACAAATATAATTGTCCTTGGCGAGGATCAGAAGCTTTATTTTCAGCAGCTTGAAGAGGCACTGAAACTTCTCAATGTGCAGCCTCCTGTTGTTGTTCATTATTCTTATATCCTTTTGACAGAGAAGGGCAAGAAATCAAAGAAAATGTCGACCAGAAAAGGGGATGTCGTCCTTCTTGAGGATTTTCTTGATGAATCTGTGAAAAAAGCCAGAAAAAAATCAAAGAACAAAAAAGTTGCTGAAAAAGTTGCTATTGGAGCTGTAAAATAT
>DAHWUG010000002.1:0-39402 GCA_027334715.1 Nanobdellota archaeon | reverse complement strand
AACAGCCCGAATAAAATAATAAACTTTAACCTCGAAGAGGCATTGAACTTTGAGGGAGACACAGGTCCATACTTGATGTACAGCTATGCAAGGGCAAGCTCTATAATCAAAAAAGCGAAAAAACAACCAAAGAATTTTGAAATAGGCGAGCTTGAGGAAAAAGAAACTAGCCTCGCGATGAAATTGTCTGAATTTCCCGGCATTGTCCAAAGCGCATACAAAAGCATGAATCCTTCGCTGATTGCAAATTATTCCTTACAACTTTCCCAGATTTTCAATGAATTCTACCACTCATGCAAGGTAATTGGTTCTGAAGAAAAGGAGAATTTCAGATTGGCTTTGATTGAATCATTCAGGCAAGTCATGAAAAATGCATTATGGCTTCTAGGGATTGAAACGCTTGAAGAGATGTAAAATGATTAAAAAATATGATGGCATTCTTATAATAGGCCCTAAAGAATTTATTAAACAAACAACAAAAGCTCTCGAGCTAATAAAGAAAAAAAGCAAAAGGGATTTTACAAAAATAACTAATTATCTAAAATCAATTAAATACAGCAAAAGTAGCGGGATGGACTTGGAAAAAAGTCAGTTTAACGTTGGAAAAAAATCTGCATTTCAAAGTATAGAATGGTATGCATCTATAATTATTCATGATACTCATCATTATTTTTTGCATAATGTTAAAGGGTTTTTATGGAAAAAAGAGAATTATGAAAAACATGAAAAATTATGCCTAAAAGAGCAAATAAGATTTCTCAAAAAAATTAAAGCCCAAAGAAATATGTTGGATTATCTTAATAGTGTTCTAAAAACGAAGTATTGGGAAATTAAAAAAAGAGAATGGTGATGAAAAAAAATTCTTAGTTAAAACTTTAGAAGAAATGTAATTCTATATTTTAGCAATTCATAGTGGTCATATAATCTTCTGCTGTTAAAATTCTAGATTTCCTTAAAGGGTCTGTATAACATCTCATTTGCTCTCTCCAGTATTTTCTTTCTTTTTCCAGCCTTGCAAGAGTTTCTTTATCAAGTACTATTGGAGCTTCAGATGCCTCTTTTTCTAAGTCGTCTCCCATTTTTTATTATTTTTTAATGCACCTGTTTCATGTCTTTCCATGCCAGTTCAAACAATGCCTCAAGTGCCTGTGCGAAGAATTCTGTGTTTATCCATACACCAACATCATAGTTTGGATGGAATTTTTCGTCATCAAGAAGCATAAACATAATCTGATTTGAATCAACTATTACAAGTCTCGCCTTAAGCTTATCCAAGTCCCTGACCTCTGCAACTTTCTTGAACTCTTTTGCGACTTTAAGATTGTTTTTTGTTATTGGAGCTGCAATTCTCACTTTAACCCCGCGCTTTTTGCACTTCTCAAGGCTTGGCATCAGAACTTCCATTTTTCTGTTAAGACCTTCTTCTGTCGTTATTATTGTTATTGTTCTCTCCGCATCTCTTACCATCATGTCCATGTGATTATACAAATTCTGTCTTCCCTTTATGCTTCCTGACAAATCAGAAGGCTCGACAAACTTTACTCCTTTTGTAAACAGGGCTGTAAGTTCATCAAGAACCTCATCGCCGCGCAAAGTTTCAAGTCTTTTAGATTTTTCCTTTGCATCTACCAAAAGATTTTTTTTGACTCTCTCAACAACTTCTCCAGGCTTTAAAGCAACAAATTTTATCGGCTTTCCAAGCTTCATTACAATAAATCCTTTTTTCTCAAGGCTTTCAAGAATGTCATATGTTCTTGAACGCGGAACATCTGAAATGCTGCTTAATTCGCCGGCAGTTGAAGTGCCTCTTGAGAGAAGTGCTGTCCAAACCTTAACTTCATACAGATTAAGGTCAAAAATCTTTCGGAGGCGGCTTAAAAATTCTTCTTTGACTATCATTTTTGTTTTCTTATATTTAAATAACTATTTTGATTTTTAAATATTGTTATGGTAAAAGGGTAACTGTTATGGACTTACCCCTCAGTAACGATTATTGCCAGTTCACCCTTTTTATCTTTAATTGAAAAAGATGTTTTGTTTTTAAATGTTTCCTTGAACTTTTGCCCTATTTCAATTTTTCTTGAGTTTGTTCTTTCTTTAATGAAATTTTTCTGTGTTTCAAGAGTCTTTGCAAATTTCTCATCAGTAATCACAAAAAGCTCAATCATGTTTTCCTTCTTCAAACTTAGCTTTTTCCTGAAATCCTGCACTTGCCTGCTGAGCTCTCTGGCGAAACCCTCTGATTCAAGCTCTGGAGTCATTGTTGTGTCAAGTTCTACCTTGAGTTCTTTGCCTTTTTTCATTTTTATTCCTTTGACGTTAAGCTGTGTTTTAATCAATTCATTAACCTCCTTGTCAACTGAAAAATCAGATGTAACTTCAATAGACTTTAATGGCCATCTCAGTCCAATTTTTAGCTTATCCCTTTCTGCTAGACCGACTTCAACTACTTTCAGAGCTATAACAAATTTTTCTTCAAGTTTTTTGTCAATTTTCTTTGCATCATACTTTGGCCAGTCGCACAGATGAACGCTTTCCTCTTTTACAATTCCCTTTTTCTTCATTGCCTGCCAGACATTTTCTGTTATAAAGGGGCAGAAAGGAGCAAGAAGTTTTGCCAGAGTAACATAAGTTTCTGTTATGACAAACCCTACTTCATTATTTCCCGCAGAAATCCTTTCTCTTGCAAACTGAATATATCCTCTTGAGAAATCATTAAGCCAGAAATCCTGCAATGCCCTTATTGCCAGATGCGGATGAAGCAAATCCATTTCTTCTGTCATCTTTTTTATCAAAGAATTAAGTTTGCTTAAAATCCATTTATCTTCCGGCTTATTTAATTTTAATTTTGCTACAGTTTTTTTTGTCAGATTGCTCATGTTATAAAAAATGTTTAGATTGTTTGCGGGCTCTTTCAAAACATGGAACCCAAATTTAAGTTCCTGACTTGGGTCTTGCATGCAGTATAAAAGCCTTATTGGATCTGCACCTATTTTTTCAGCAGCTTCATCAAAAGGAATTGCATTTCCCTTGCTTTTGTGCATTTCCTCGCCTTTTTCATCCTTAAGAGTTTCATATCCAAAAAGAGATTTGAAAGGGACCTTCCCTGTCAGCGCAACGCTTGCCCACATAAGTGCATTGAACCATCCTCTAGACTGCCCTGGCATGCTTTCAGAAATCAAGTCAGCTGGGAACCATTTTTCCCAATATTTTCTGTCGTTAAGATAATTTAATGTCGAGAAAGGAACAATTCCTGCATCAAGCCATGCATCTCCGACATCCGGAATTCTTGAAACTTCTTCTCCGCATTTTGCGCATTTTACCTTGATTTCGTCTATCCATGGCCTGTGTATTTCCGGAAGATCGTCAACTTTCTTTTTGTTAATTGCTCTTTCCCTTAATTCTTTCAGGTTTTCTGCAACAAAAATCTCTCCGCATTTGCATTCCCATATCGGCAAAGGCAAACCCCAGAATCTTTCCCTTGAAACAAGCCAGTCTCCCATGTTTTTGAACCACTCTTCCTGCCTGACTTTTCCATATTCAGGGTACCAGTTGACTTTTCTGTTTTCTTCAATGAGCTTTTTCCTGATCTCCTCTGATTTTACATACCATTCATCAACCAGGCGAAATACAAGCTCATGCCCGCATCTCCAGCAATGAGGATATCTGTGCTTTAAAGGAACAACTTTGTAAACAAAATCTTTCTTTTCCATATCTTCAAGAACTTCCTTATTTACTTCTGAATATTTCTTTCCAGAAAAATTTTCAAAGCCTTGCTTGTAAATTCCTGTTTCATCAAGAGGAGATATTGCATTTAAATGAATCTTCTTTCCCAATTCAAAATCCTCTGCACCACATCCGGGAGCAATATGAACAATTCCCGTTCCTTCTTCTTCGCTTGCTAATTCCCAGAGGACAACATAATGCTGCGATTTTTTCTGTTCTGAAAGATTGCTGTAAGGCATGTCATATTTGATTCCTTCAAGCTGTTTTCCTTTTTTCTTTTCAATTATTTTGTATTTTCCGTTTAATTCATTTAGTCTTTTTTCAGCAAGCCAGTAATATTTTCCTTCTTTTTCTGCCTTCACATAAACAATATCTTTATTGACGGCAATTGCAACATTTGCAGGAACTGTCCATGGCGTTGTAGTGAAAATCAGGAAAAATTCATTTTTCTTTCCTGCAACAGGAAATCTCATAAACAATGCAGGATGTGTGACTTCCCTGTAACCTTCTGTAACAATATCATGCTTTGAGCTTGCTGTTCCGCATCTCGGGCACCATGGAACGCTGTCTTTTCCCTTGTAAAGCCAACCTTTTTTGAAATATGTTTTAATCAAAAACCAGTTGTGAAGCTGATTGTTGTCAGACATTGTATAATAGGAATTTTCCCAATCCATCCACTGTCCAAGCCTTATTGACTGATCTCTCTGGATTTTTGAGAATTTTTCAACTCTTTTCTTGCAGGAATTCACAAAATTCAATATCCCAAATTGCTCAATGTCTCTTTTGTCTTTCAGGCCAAGATCTTTTTCCTCCTCTCTTTCTACCCATAAGCCCTGGCAGTCAAATCCATTCTGGAACCTTGTCTCAAAGCCCTGCATTGACTTAAACCTGTGGAACATGTCTTTGTAAGTCCTTCCCCATGCATGATGAACACCCATAGGATTATTGGCAGTTATTGGACCATCTATAAAACTCCATTTTTTACCATTCTTGTTATTTTTTCTCAGCTTGTCAAATATCTTCTTTTCCTTCCAGAATTTGAGGGTTTCTTCTTCTGTTTTCGCAAAATTATACATCTTAATTCCACATAGAATTTAATATTTTTAAACTATTCACTTACCTTTTTTCTTTCAGGCTCAGGCATCTCATCATGCTTTCCAAAGCGTTTCCATTCTGTAAGCTTTCCTGCTTCTATTTCAATCTCATCTGCTTTTCTCAAGCCTGAAATTTGCTTTCTGTTGAGAATATTATAATGCTTTATTTTTGCAAGATAATCAGGTATTTCCCAGACATCATCTTCTCTTGCAATCCAATTAAATTTGTCAAATCTTGATAAATCAACAGGCGCAGAATAAGATCTTAGGTTTTTTCTTCCGCTGTCATCAAAGTATTCATGAAAAAAGCTCATAACCAGTTCACGAATGTCTTTGTAAACAGGTTCCCTGTATCTTAGAACAGCATGATTTGTCTTTCCTATTGCTCCCCATTTCCCATCTCTCTTGAAAACGCAGATAACATGGTCAAAATCCCTGTCTGTTGCAGTCAAATCAACAACAAGTGGTTTTTGCCCGTGCAATCTTAGGACAAGCGCAGCCAGCATTGCCCCTTCAATACAATGTGCTTTCCAGTTTTTCAGGACCATTCTTGGAGACATGCATGTATCTCCTTTTTCCTCAAAATTGATAGGAATCTTATTCAGAAAATCCTGAATTTTTTTTGGCGTGTCCAATTTTCTCAGGATTTTTTCCTCTTTTTCATCCAGTTCGAACATGAATTATTATAAAAAAAAGAATTAATAAATTATTCTAAAACTCTTCCTTCCAAGGATTTTCTATTTTTTTCTCCATACACAAAGTTTCCAAATTTGTCTAACAAACAGAATCTTTCCTCATCTTTCAGGTCTAATAAATAATCTTGAAGGTCCCCACATAATGATTCAAATGTCTTAACAAGATAAAATGATGTATGCCTATTTTTCTTAATTGTTACTTCTTTAAGTTTTTTTATGGCTATTTCTAAATCAGGATCTTTTTCACATAATTCTATAAAAGCTTTTTCATGTATTTCTGGAATTGATCTTAACCCCCTAAAAATTTGGTAATAAAAATTACTAAGAGAATTTAGATTATATGATTGGATAAGACCTTTTTCTATTACAGCTCTAGCTATCTGCCTTGTATTATGATAGCCATGCTTTTCAAAGGTATCAAAAAGTGCCTTTCCTGTTCCATATTGTCTATTTCTAATTCTCTTCATTCAAAAACTGGAAAAAAGTAATATTTAAATAGATGTTCTCCTTTTTAGTAGAACATGGAATCAGAAATTCTCAACGATTTGGGATTAACAGATAATGAAATTAAGGTTTATTTAGCAGTACTGAAACTTGGAAGATGTTCTGGTACAGAAATAAGAAAAAATACTCAAATCTCAAATTCCCAAGTATACTCATCTTTAGATTCTCTTATTTATAAAGGACTTATAATATATGAAAAAACTTCAGTAGGAAAGAAGTATTTTACTTCAGACCCAATAATAATTACTGACCTAATGGCTAAAAGGAACAAAACTTTACAAGATTATGTAACTTATCTCCAAAAATTAAGGAATAATTCAAACTATTTGGCAGATATATCTGTATACGAGGGTTTGAATGGCTTTAAATCTGCAATGATTAATCTTGCTAATGAATGCCCAAAAAATGAAACAATTAGTATTATCGGTTTTTCAAATCAAAATTATAAAAATGAAAAATTATCTGTGATTTTAACAGATGTTAACAAGATATCTATTCAAAAGAAACATAAATTTAAGATGATACTTGATAATAAAGAGAACACTTTTTTCGCCGAAAGAAAAGAAGAGAAAATATCAAAGATAAAATTTATGGGTAGAAATTTTAAAAGCCCGGCCGCAATAGATATTTTTCAAGATAAAGTTTATATTTTAATCTGGGACGAAAATCCATACGCAATAAGAATAAAAAACAGAAATGTTGCAGAAGGGTTTAAAATATATTTTGATTTCTTATGGAATATGGCTAATTTTTAATACTTAAAACCTTCCAGAACTTCTGCTTCCATAAAATGAAGCTTTGAAGGAATTATGAAGCAAAAAGGCGCAACAATCCCATTGATGCTCCAGACATCACTGATTGTTCCATAAACTATTTTCTGCCTTTCTGTCCCAAGTCTCTGGCATACAACAATTTTTCCGATTTCAATATTATTTTTCTTCATCGAATCTTCAAGTTCTTTCAACGCATCCCTATATCTCATCCCAATGTCAACTAAAATCAGGCTGTGTGCTTTCATTGAAAGATTGTGCTGGATTATCTCAACAAAGCTGTCCGGCTCAAAATTTTTCTGCCATTTTGGCATGCTTGCTATTTTCCCGAATTTGTACAACTGGAGACCTGTTTCTGCGACAGCATCAAAAACAGAGGCACTATAAATAACCTTAACAGCAATTTCACTTTTTTTTGCTTCCTGAAGAAGCGCAATATGTGTTGTGGCTGTAAGCGGGCTTCCGTAAATCAAAAGTGCAATATCTGTTCTTTCTGCTTCATCAACTATTTCAAGGCTCTCTATGAATTTCCTGTCTGCAAGAGCAACTTTTTTACCTACAAGATCTGAAACATCTTCTGCTGTGTAAGGAAGTTCAACAGTGTAATTCTCAAGATAGACTTTTTTACATCTCTTTGCAATTTCAAGACCTTCTTTTGTAATTCCCTTGATGTTTAATCCAAGTCCAATTAAGTATAACATTTTATTTTTTCACGCTCCCAAGACTCCTGCTTGTCACGACTGCCATAAAAGCAAATGTGAAAAGAACAACGTCATTCCCAATGACCAAGCCAATAAGCATTCCGATTAAACATAAAAGAATAAGGCGCCTGAACCATTTTTTCCCTGATTTCAGCTCTTCTTTTGTAACTTTTGCAAGATAATTTCCCAGAGGAATGCCTAGAAAAAGGACAACAATTCCCACAAGCAATTTGATTATTTCCTGCATAATAATATTTAAGAAAGATGGTTTTTATAATTAAGCATGCCATATTCAAAGATTTTAATTGTAGCTAGCAAGCTTGACAAGGCAGGAATAAAAATAACAACGCAGTTGAGTCAGTTCGGGCAGTTCACTTTTTATCTTGCAGACAAAGAAATAATTTACACGGAAAATCTTGACCTTGAAAAAATAAATCAGCATGATTTCATAATTTTTGCGTCAAAGCATAAGTCAGAAAGCAAGCAAAAGACCCTTTCTGTCCATGCTCCTGGAAATTGGAGACTTGCTGAATTTGGCGGAGAAAAAAACAAGGTATGCAAGTCCTCAGCTCTTTTTTCCAAACTTCTTTTTGAAAAGCTGAACGAAAATGCAAAGAAGTTCCATTTGGATGATTATCAAGTTACAATGGAAGCAACACATCATGGTCCATTGATTGAAAAGCCATGCGTCTTCATAGAAATAGGTCCGTCTGAGACAGAATGGAATGACACAAAAGCAGCATTTGTCGTTGCCCGCACAATAACCGAGGCAATTTCAGACTTCAAGGAAAACCCATATAGGGAAATTGCAATTGCAATAGGCGGAGGCCATTACTGTCCGGGTTTCAACAAAATCCAGGCAAAATCAAACATTGCAATCTCTCATGTCATACCACAATATGCTTTTCCCCTTACAGAAGAAATGGTCAAGGAAGCAATTGAAAAGACAGATGAAGAGCTTGACTGGGTGTTGCTTGATTGGAAAGGATTGGGAACCACAGAGCAAAGGAAGGAAATTACAAACATTCTTGACAAGCTTTATGTAAATTACAAAAAGACAAGCGACATAGTCAAGGAATAACTATAGCGCAATAATTCTTAAAAAGAGTTAGTTTATAGAAGAATTATGAATATTCAAGAACGTTTGGCAAGAATAAGCTTTTTTGATATTAGACCGGATTTTTCATCTCTGAATAAAAATGAAAAAACTGCAATTTCCTATTGCATAGATGCTTCTGATGTCATAACAGACATTTATCTTGACCAAGTTTATTCTAAAAATAAAGAAATTTATAGAGAACTTCAAAGAAGGAGTGACTCTGAAGGAAGAGACCTTCTTCGTTATTTCATGATTCATGGATCTCCATGGGATGAATTCAATGGCGATGACCCCTTTATTCAAGGTGTAGGAAAAAAACAAAAATTTGGTTCATTTTATCCTGATAATCTGACAAAAGAAGAGTGGAATTCATGGTTGAAAAATAATCCTAAAGACCTTGAAAGATTTGAAAGTCCTTACACTGTGATAAAACGTGAAAATGGAAGGCTTGTTTCAGTTCCTTATTCTGAAGAATACAGAGAAAGGCTTACTGATGCAAAAAATGATTTGCTTCTTAGCGCATCTTATCTTCCCGAAGGAAGGCTGAAAACATTTTTACAGTTGAGGGCAAATGCTTTTCACACTAATGATTATTTTGAGAGTGATCTGGCATGGGTGGATACAGACGGAAATCCATTTGAAGTAACAATAGGCCCTTATGAAGTTTATTTTGACGGATTGCTTGGATTGAAATCTTCCTTTGAATCATTTATTGCATTGCCCGATAGAGATTCAACAATAGCTCTTGCTAGATTCAACCCAAAAATCCCTGATTTTGACGCGATGCTTAGCCAGGAATTTAATTTTAGCCCAAAAGGATCTGCAATTCCATTAGAAGTTGTTGCAGATGTTACCTGTGGTGGAGAAGGAAAATTTGGATCTATGTTTGTTGCTTATAACTTGCCTAATGATAGGAGAATCCATGAAATTAAAGGATCAAAAAAAGTTTTTTCTAGGACAATGATGGAAGCAAAATTTTCAACTATGGTCTTGCCTATTGCTGAGCGTATTTTACCTTCAAATACCCTAAATTTATGCACTTTTGATAATAGATTATTATTTGTTCTTGGACACGAGCTTGCCCATGGACTTGGACCAAGTAAAGTAAAAATTGATGGAAGAGAAATCCCATTTGAAACTGCATTAGGAGATCTTCATTCTTCTATTGAAGAAGCAAAAGCAGATATGCTTGGCTCAAGACTTCTTGGTTATCTTGGAAATCAGGGCTTAATAGATGATAAAACTCTTGAAGGGATTATCTCAACAGAAATTGTTTCATTTCTTCAAGGATGGAACAAGGGCTTTAAAGGAGCACATACTCGTGGAAATCTTGTTGAATATAATTGGCTTAAAGAATCCCGCGCATTACATTATAATTCATCAACAAAAAAGTATGAAATTGATTTTGAACGTTGCATTGATGCAATATTCCATCTTAGCACAGAGTTTCTAAATCTCCAGGTTTCTGGAAATTATGAACGGGCAAAAACATTCATGGAAAAATGGGGCTCAATTCCAGAAGAATTGCCAAAAATAATAGAAAGCATTTCAGACATTCCAACATCAGTGAATCCTGTATGGGACCTTTCAGGATTATCATTATAATGATTATTTAAACTAAAAATTTATCCAATTTTCATGGAGAAATTTGTTTCTCCTTCAAACCGCTTTATAGAAGAATTATCAGAGTTTGTAAAATCAGTACTTAAAACAAATTCCGGAAAGACAATAAGATCAAAATTGCGGAAAAAAAACAGAATAATACTTATCTTTTCTTATTCTTACCCCATGCAATTATCCCAATAGTTACCAAATAAACTATCCATGCGACCCAGTTTAAGACCGGGACAAATACAAATGGCAGAGCAAGCGCGAGCCATCCAGACTGATTATTCTTCTCAAAGATTCTCCGCAAAGATATTGTCACCAGGACAAGAAGGGGAATCCATCCGAGTATTGGCGCTAAAGCAAGGAATACCCATGCCCAGTTGAATTGCCCAAGTTGGAGAAACATTGCTATGTTTGCTACTGGAATCCAGGCAAGCCATGAATGCCTGTACTTCATTCTTTTCCCTATTTTATACCATGCAAATGAGGTGTATATGTATAACACAACGAATAAAATCAGAAGCATTATGATTCCTGCAACTAAAAAAGCGCCAAATGTGCTGCTCATTAAAAAATCCCTGTAATTCGTAGCGTTTGTCGGGTTATACATACTAAAAAAAATGGAATTTTAACTTATAAATCTTGGGTAGGAAAAGTTTTATTAAATAACCTAGATTCTTTTCTTAATGCCAGATAAAAAATTTAATTTTGATCATGATTTAAGGGGAAAAGTTGAGAAACTTTTCAAAAGCGCAAATTCTTCACAAAAAGAGTTTGTTTCTTGGCTTTATGACCTTGCTACCCATGATGAGAAGACAGGCCTTTACAACATGAAATTCTTTGAGAACATACTCAACATGGAAATTGAGAAAGCATCAAGAAACCAGGAAAAACTTTCCATTTTTATGATTGACATTGACTTTTTCAAAAAAATAAATGACAAATACGGACACATGAAAGCGGATGAATTTCTTGTGAGGCTTTCAAAGCTACTGAAAAAAAAGCTTAGGACGCCAGATGTTATAGCCCGTTTTGGTGGAGAGGAATTCATTATCCTCCTTCCGCAGACAGATCTTGATAAGGCTAAGATAATAACTTCCAGACTTAGAGATTCAATAAAATCAGATTCTATATTAATGAAATACGGACTGACTGTTTCAGGCGGGCTTACAGAATATAAGCAAGGAGATACAGAGAAATCACTTAAAGAGCGCGTTGACAGGGCGCTTTACAAGGCAAAGCAAACAGGCAGGGACAAATTTGTTGCTTTTGACTGATTTTTGATGGGTATTTGATTGATAATTACAAAAATTTTAATGAAAAATCATTTTATTCATAAGTTATCCTAAAAACTTTTTTATATTAGCTTTTACAGCAAGCGAAGCAAGAATTACACTCACTTAACTTCCAATTTCCAAACAGATAATTTTTCAAAAAAAAGATTTTTATGCCCTACTTCTTCTGCATTGTAGCCAAAATAATCAAAGCCTATTCTTTTGCTTAACGAGCTTGTCACAACAAAAATTACCCCATTCTCCTTAAGATAATCCCCTGCTTCCTGAATGAATTTTATTGTAAGCTCATTTCCTTTTTCGCCGCCTGTTGTTTCTCTTCTTGAATCAACAGGCTCTTTTTCATCTTCAGGAAGATAAGGCGGATTGAAAGCAATAACATTGAACTTGCCATTTACTTTATCAAATAAATCAGACTTTATGCAGTCAAATCCAAGATTGATGCAGTGATTTACAGCTTCTTCGTTAATATCTGTTCCGAGTATATTCTCTTTTTTTATTCCAGACTTTAGTGCAGCTTTTAGATTTATCCCGCTCCCAATTCCAATCTCAAGAAAATTTAGCTCATGGTTGAACTTTAAAATTTTAGGCAGCTCTTTTTTCAGAACTTCTGAAATGAGGTATGAATCTTCTTCAGGCTGGTAAATTTCAGGCATTTTATAACACATAAGCTTTCTTGATTACAACAGGTTTTAATGGTCTGTCCTGAGAATCTGTTGATACTTTTGCTATTTTGTCAGCAACATCCATCCCCTGAACAACCTTTCCAAAAACAGGATGCTTCCCATCAAGAAAATTGTTATTGACAAGGTTTATGAAAAACTGGCTCCCCCCTGTATTCGGTCCCGCATTTGCCATTGCAATCGTGCCCCTGTTATTCTTATCAAGAGAAGAATGGGTGAATTCATCCTTTATTTCATAACCTGGTCCGCCTGTTCCTGTTCCCCCTGGATCTCCGCCCTGAATCATAAATCCGTCAATGACTCTGTGAAAAATTACATTGTTGTAAAATCCTTTTTCAACAAGCTTCTTGAAATTCCCGGAAGTTATAGGCATCTTGTCATACATCTCTATTGAAAGGCTCCCATAATTTGTTTCAAATTTTACAGACACCATATTATACAAATAAAAATAGGCTATTATAAAGATTGCCTTTTTTTGCTTATGGGCTAAAGGTTAATATGCTAACTGCAGAAAGATTTACAATTTCCATGCATTAAGGTAAAATATTCCTCCAGTCATGTTTTTAAACTTCTTTAATAAATAAATTTGTGGAAAAATTAATTTTTGATGATTTTGGCAGACTTGTCGGGCTAAAAGGACGGAAAATAAAGAGAGAAGAAGACGGGAAAGCAATTGATGAATCAAAAAGAGATCTGAAAACTTCAGATTCCCTTGATTTTCTGAAGGATGATCTGCTTGAAGGCGCAGAGGAGAGGAAATACTGGAATTTTTACATTGACAAAAAGCCTGCAGAGCCATTAAAATTCTCAAACGGAAAAACTCAGGAGGATATTGTTAAAGAGATTATTGACCTGATAAAAAAAGGAGAGAAGATAATATTCCTTCATGGAGCTTGCGGAACAGGAAAGTCGGCAATAGCGCTTAACATAGCCAGGATAGCCGGAAAAACATCAATTGTTGTTCCTGTTAAAGCCCTTCAGAAACAATATGAAGATGATTACCTAAAGAAAAAATATGTCCTGAAGGATAATATTAAAATGAAAATAGCAATGATTACAGGAAGGGATAACCATGACTCTGTCTTTCTTCCAGGAATTCCCTCTTCCGATCCGCATCTCCCTGAAAACATAAAAATAACTGAAAAAAACTACAAGGAACTTCTCGGATACTATGAAAATAATCCATTCAGAAAAGCAGGGGATATGCCCGATATTCCTAACTTGAGAAGGATGTCAATAGCTCCTGCAAATCCTTACTGGAGCCCTATTCTCCCAAAAGATTTTGAAGCGAACCTTAAGGATGCAAAAAAAATAGCATACAAGGGATGTGATGGAAGGGACTATGTTTTTTACCATAGAAAGAGCGGATGTTCTTACTATGATCAATATCTGGCATATACAAAAGCAGATGTAATAATCTTCAATTCTGCAAAATACAGGTCTGAATTAAGCCTTGGAAGAAAGCCACTGACAGAAGTTGATATAATAGATGAAGGGGATGAATTTCTTGACAGCTTGTTTGACCAGGAAGAGATAAACCTCACAAGACTGGCATCTTCTTTAAAACTAATTTATTCAGACAGTGAGCCAGCAAAAAAGGCAATTAGGAAAATTCTTGAGCTTATTGATCTTGAAGAAAAGAACAAGAAAGCAACGGGTTTTGATGAAAACAGGATATTTGGAATAGATGAAACAAAAATAATGGAAATTCTGGAATTAATGACAAAAAACCATGAGTTAGAAGCGGAAATTGAAACAGATGAACTTAACTATTCAAACAGAATTCTTGAAGTCTCAAGAAATTTTCAGGGAGATTACAAAGATGTTTATTTGACTTATAGAAAAGAGGATGATAATACCATGATAAAGCTTGTCAGTTCAAATCTTGCCTCAAAATTCAGGGATTTAATGTCTAAAACAAAAGTTTTGGTATTTATGTCAGGAACAATACACAATGAAAATGTTATAAGAAAAATTTTCGGACTGAATAATTACAAAATTGTAGAGGCAGAGATGATGAACCAGGGTTCATTGGAAGTAATAAGAACCGGAAAGGAGTTTGATTGCAGGCATTCTAATTTTGCAACAAAGAAATATTCAAGGGATGACTATCTGAATGCCCTCCTTTTATGTGTTAATAAAGCAGTAAATCCGACTCTTGTGCATGTCAATGCATTTCAGGATCTCCCCAGCGTTGATGAAAAGAAAAGGTTGAGGCTTGATGGCCTTCTTTCCTCTGAGAGATTAAGGCAAATACAAAGTGAGGATAAAGTTGGGAAGAGCGTGGAGCTGTTCAAGTCAAAATTTTCAAGCATGCTTTTCACGACAAAATGCTCCAGAGGTGTTGACTTTCCAGGAGATACCTGCATGTCTGTTATATTCACAAAATATCCAAATCCGAATGTTACAGATACATTCTGGAAAGTTTTACATGAAACACACCCTGACTATTTCTGGGATTTTTATAAGGACAAGGCTTTCAGGGAGTTTCTCCAGAGAATTTACCGTGCTGTGCGTTCTGTAAATGACCATGTTTATATCCTTTCTCCAGACATAAGGGTGTTAGATGAAGTCAGAAAACTTCAGATGATGAACGGCAGAAATAAGAAATAAACGCCCACTGCAGGAATCGAACCTGCGAGCCCCGAAGGGCCGAGATTAGCAATCTCGTGCAATACCATTATGCGAAGTGGGCATAATTTCCACTGTTATTCTAAGAATTTAAAGTTTTTGATTACAAAAAAATAGCGGGGGTGGGATTTGAACCGCACGATCTCAGGGTTATGGGCCCTGCGAGGACTCCAGGCTCCTCTACCCCGCTATCAAAAAACAAATTTCAAGACGCTTATAAATCTAACTAAAAAAGAAAATAAAAATGAAATATCATCACACTAACTATTTTTTAGAAGTTAGAAATGCTTAAAAATGAAATCATTTTTTCCCTTTAATGCCACAACTTATTTTAGGTATTGATGATGCAGGCAGAGGTCCTGTAATTGGACCAATGGTTCTCGCTGGTTGTCTTATAACAGATGAAACAGAAAAAGAGCTGAAGAGACTGGGTGTAAAGGACAGCAAGCAGCTTACAAAAAAAAGGAGGGCATTTCTTGAAATAATAATCAAGGAAAAAGCAGAGGCATTTTTTGTAGTTAAGACGCAGGCAGAGGAGATTGATGGGAAAAATAATGACGGAATAAACCTTAATGATTTAGAAGCTCAGATGTCTGCAAAAATAATAAATGAAATAAACAAAGGCTTTACAAAAATGAAAGTTGTGATTGACTGTCCATCAACAAACAGGACAGCATGGACGGAAACAGTCAAAACACATATAGACAATCTTTCCAACCTAGAGATTTCATGCGAGCACAAGGCAGATGTGAATCATGTCGCTGTTTCAGCAGCTTCAATACTTGCAAAAGAAGAGAGGGAAAGAGAGATGGAAATGCTCAAGGAAAAATATGGTGAAAGCATAGGTTCAGGCTATGCATCTGATCCAAAAACAAAAAAATTCCTGAAAAAAAACTTAAAGAAACTGGATGACCATGGAATTTTCAGAAAGAGCTGGAGCACATGGAAAAAAGCCCACTCAGATTCCAACCAGAGAAAATTATCCCTTTAAATTATTTCTTTAACTTCAAAACTTTTATTTTCCTTCTTATTCTGTTCACTCTTTTAAGCTCTTTAACAAGGTTTCTTGATTCTTCAAGAGACAGCTGGATTATGCCAGAAGAGTTCTCTCCCTTGAAGCATACATCAATCTTCTCTTTTTCAGGCATGAAAAAATCCGCATTTACCATAATCTCCTTAATATCCCCCTTGCCTTCAAATCTGTGGACACCGCTTCCAATTGCCTTTTTTACCTTTACATCCATTGTAAATACAGAAAAACGAATATTATAAAGATTAATCTACTTGAAAATATATTTTGTTTATCTCTAAATAATCTTTAAAAATATGCCTTTGCTCAAATAAGAGAGGTTGAACTTCAAGGAAACTTGGTTCCTTAATATGTCTTATATAAAAAAATTAGTGATGCATGGCTTCAAAAGCTTCCCCCAAAAAACAGAAATTCCATTCACACTAGGAATAAATGTCATTCTTGGCCCTAATGGATCTGGAAAAAGCAACATTTCCGATGCAATATGCTTTGTTTTGGGAAGAATGAGCATGAAATCTCTCAGGGCTTCGCATACAAAAGATCTTATTTTCCAAGGAAGCAAATCTATCGCGCCGGCAAAAGAGGCTTCTGTTGAAATCGTTTTTGACAACTCGCAAAAAACATTTTCACTTGATTCACAGGAAATATCAATAAAAAGAATTCTCAGGAAAAATGGGCAGAGTATTTACAAGATAAACGACGAGACAAAAACAAGGCAGGACATTCTTTCCTTGCTTGCGCAGGCTGGAATTGACCCGCAGGGATTCAACATAATTCTGCAGGGAGAGATTCAGAATTTTGTAAGAATGCAGCCAGAGGAAAGAAGGGGAATTTTGGAGGAAGTTTCAGGCATTTCAGTTTATGAAACAAGAAAGGAAAAATCCCTTCATGAGCTTGAAAAAACAGATGAAAGGCTTAAGGAAATAACTTCCATTTTAAGGGAAAGGACAGCTTATCTTAACAATCTTGAAAAAGAAAGGCAGCAGGCCTTGAAATACAAAAAGTTAGAGGAAGACATAAAAAAACTCAAGGCAAGCATAATATCCTATGACTTGTCAAAGAAGAAAAAAGAGGTAGAAGTAATAAATTCAGAAATAGAGGAAAAAAACAGGATTGTTGAAAAATTCAGGAAAACAATTGTTGGATTTGAAACAGAGATTAAAAACACAGAACTTAAAATTTCTGCAATAAACAGGCAGATTCAGGAATCAACAGGATTGGAGCAGGAAAAACTCAACCAGGAAATCGCTGATTTAAGGGCAGAGCTTGCAGGATTGAATGTAAGAAAGGAAAATTATAATTCAAAGCTAAATGAGCTTCTGCACCAGAAAAAGGAAATGCAGGAATCTCTTGATTCGATTGAGGCAACAATCAGAAGCCTTAGGAAAGAAACCCCGACTTCACAAACCAAAGGAAAGGAAATGGAGAAAAAGAAGCTTGAGCTTGAAAAGATTGAAAGCCTCAGAAAAAAGTTTTACACTTCAAAGGCAGAGCTTAAGAATGTAAAGGAAAGGCTTGATGACAAGAATTCCCTTTTCCAGAATTATACAAATGAATCTGATTTCCTTTTAAGGCAGATAGAAACTATTTCAATAGCTCTTTCTGACAAGCATTCTTCACAGAATAAGCTTGATGATTTAAGGCATAAACTTGCGGAAAAGCAGGATTCAATGAACAACATTCTCAAAAGAGAAACAGAGATTGAAAAGATAATATATGCAAATGAATCCGAGATAGAGCATCATAGAGAGACTCTTGAAAAAATATCAAGCATGGATGTTTGCCCTGTATGCAAGAGCAAGATAACAAAAGAGCATCTTGGAATGATAAAGAAAGAAATGGCTCCAATAATTGACGCATTGAAAAAAGGAGTTGATTCCATGGACAAAGAGCTTAAGGAAATTTCACAAAAAAAACAATTGTTATCTAAAGACATTGAGCAAGTGGCTTCAGAAATTTCAAAAACAGAAATTGATATCGGAAAGCTTTTTTCAATAGAAGAGAAGAAAGAGCAGATAAAGACAATGCAGATTAAGGCAGACGATTTGAAAAGGGAAATTTCAGAGCTTGTTAAAAAAGGAAAGAATCTTGAAGAAGAAGTTGCAGACAATGCAAACATTGATGAAAAATATGAAAACCTTAGGATTGAGATTCAGGAGATATCCTCAAGGACAAAAGAAACACTTGATTCAGATCTTGCGTTTAAAGAGCGCGAGGCAGAAAGGATACGCGCTTCTATGAAACAGGTATTAAGGAATGAAGAGGATATTAATGAAGATATAAATTCCCTTATGGATACTTTGATGGAAAAAGAGGAGATTCTTGAAAAGAAAAAGGTTCAGGAAGAAAAGTTAAGCGAAAAATTCCAGAAGCTTATATCAGATCGTGATGGTTTTCAGAAAAAAAACAGGGACACAGAGCTGGAGATTTCAAAAAAGCAGACTGAAATCCGTGCAGAGGAGCAGGAAATTAATGAAGTAAAGATTTCAAAGGCAAGAATTGATGCAGAAGCAGAGAACCTTGGCACAGAGCTTGCAGGTTTCGGCGAAATTGAAATTATAAAATTACCTAGAAATTCACTTACAGAAAGACTGGCTCGTAGCCAGGAGGCATTTGCAGGAATTGGAACAGTCAATCTTCGCTCCCTTGAAGTCTATGACTCAATAAAAAAAGAGTATGATGCTGTAAAGGAAAAATCAGAAACAATTGAGAAAGAGAAAGAAGGCATCCTGAAGATTGTTCATGAAATAGATGTGAAGAAGAAAAAAGTTTTCATGCAGACGCTTAATATACTAAACGAGCTTTTCTCAAGAAATTTCTCAGAGCTTAGCACAAAAGGCCAGGTCTATCTTGAGCTTGAAAATACGCAAGACCCATTTGCAGAAGGAACAGGAGTTTTGATAACAGTTAAGACAGGTCATGGAAGATATTTCGATGTAAAGTCTCTTTCAGGAGGAGAGCAGACACTTGTTGCTTTGTCCTTAATATTTGCAATTCAGGAATACAGGCCGTATTATTTCTATCTTGTTGATGAAATAGATGCAGCTCTTGACAAAAGAAATTCAGAAAGGCTAGCAGGTCTTCTCAATAAATATATGCAGAAAGGCCAGTATATTGTCATAACACACAATGATGAAGTAATAAGCAAGGCTACAAATCTTTATGGTGTTAGCATGCATGAAGGAATTAGCAAGATAATAAGCCTGAAAGTGTGATGCATGGACTTCGCCCAGGAAAGTCGTCGTATGCATGAAGGAATTAGCAAGATAATAAGCCTGAAAGTGTGATTAAGTTTCAACTATTCCTTTCCCTGGAACTAATAGTTTTACATCTGTTTTGTGGCTGCCAAAATATTCGCTTCCCTTAAGATTTTTGGAGTTGTATTCAGCTTCCCCTACATTTACAGGCATTATGCCATTGCTGACAGAATCATCAACAGAATATCCAAAATCAGGGGAAAGTGGATCGTAATGCACATGTATCAGCCTTTCTGTAATGTTTTGATTTCCAAGTATCTTCATTTTCCTCCTGTCATGCCTGATTTTCTTTGCTTTAAGCATCTTGACCTCGCTAACAATTCTTTCAAGTTCTTCTATTGTTGTTGAAGGCCCGTTTCCTATCTGGACTCTTGTTTCCATATCAAACCAAACTGGATTTTTTATTTATAATCTTTATTGTGGTAATTAAGATATTTAAACCATGTAAACTTTTTCCTGAAATGGACAAAAAAGAGCTGCTTCAGAGCCTCAGAACAAGGGGCGCGCCGGAAAAAATTATTGATGCTTTTTCAAAAGTAAACAGGGAGAATTTCATATCATACAACCTGAGAAAAATGGCGTATGATGATGCCCCAATTCCTCTTGTAAAAGGCCAGACAACTTCACAGCCCTATACCATTGCGCTTATGCTTTCAAATCTGAACCTTAAGCCAGGCCAGAAAGTTCTTGAGATAGGCTCTGGTTCAGGCTATGTCCTTGCCTTGATTTCAGAGCTTGTCGGAAAAACGGGAAAAGTTATTGGTCTTGAAGTTGTTCCAGAACTTGTAAGAAAATCAAGGGAAAATCTTGAGGATGAAGGCTACAAGAATGTGCGTGTTTTCAAAAGAAACGGCTCAAATGGTTTTTCGGATGAGGCAAAATTTGACAGGATTTTAATCAGCGCTGCCTTGCGAGATGTTCCTGAAAAGATAATGGCTCAGCTGAAGAATCATGGAATTCTCGTTGCACCTAAAGGATCCCGCTTCGAGCAGGAAATTATAGTCCTTGAAAGGCGCTCAGAAAACGAGTTTGAGATAAAAAAACGGCTGCCCGGATTTGTTTTTGTGCCGTTTGTTGAGGAAGGTTAAGGAGAGAAAACCTTAAAATTGTAGAATTGTTATTAATAAAATGACTAAAGAAACAAAAAAATGGTGGGAGTCGGCATCAGAATATTACCAAAAAATATCTAAAATCCCCATAGATGTTCATTATGGTCCAGGAAGCCCAAACGAAAAACATTTCAAATTATTAGGAAATGTAAAAGGAAAAAAAATTTTAGAAATTGGCTGTGGTGGGCTCAATGTTCTATAGCTTTTGCAAAACAAGGTGCAATTGTTACAGGAATTGATATTTCTGAAGAACAGTTAAAATTTGCAAAAAGACTTGCGCAAAAGAATAATGTTAAAATTACCTTTTATCAAGGTGATATAAAAAAATTACCCCAGATAAAATCAAACAGTCAAGATATTGTTTTTTCGGCATTTGCATTGCATTATATAGATGATTTATACTCCTGTTTTAAGGAAGTTTATAGGGTCTTAAAAAAGAAAGGACTTTTTGTATTCAGTTTAGATCACCCTATGTACAGGATGATTGATTCTAAATCACTTAAAATAAAAGATAGTTATTTTAATACAGGAAAATGGGTAGAGACATTCTTAGACAAATCAAAAAAATTTGTAATGTATAATCATACAACAAGTGAATTATATGACCCCTTGATTAAATCTGGTTTCAAAGTTGAAAGAATAATTGAACCGGATTCTAGAAAGAGATATTCTTATGATCCTTGGTATGGATTATGGGATTATACTCCAAAATTATTAAGAATGGCTCCACCAACAATCATTTTTAAGTCTATAAAATTAAAATAAAAAATATCTATAAAACATTTAATCTAATTTATACGCTTCAAAAAGGTGTATTGCAACTCTTTCGCATTCAGCGCATTTGTTTATGCGCAGACGCCTGGCTTTTCCTTCCAGCATTCTCTTTAATTTTTCTTCTGAAACCCTTTCATGTTCTGGAAGAGACAGGGTATATAATCCTATTACTGAATCCCAATAAACTATAGAATGATGCAATGGTCCATTATCAAGATTACAGACACGTGAATCATGCTCCCTTATTGCTTCATCAAGTATTCCATCAAGATTAATGTAATGCAGCTCCTTTATCCTTTGGATTACAGTTTTAGTGTTTGTTATCATTTGTCTAGTTTTGGCATACGCCAGATATTGACTATTTAGTATAAAATTGAGGATGGAGAAAGACTAAATAAAAAAATAAAAAGAAAAAAAGATATTTAGTAGTAACTTTCTCCGAATTCCTCTGTTTTTTCAGGTTTCTTTCCAATCAATACTATAAGGACAACAAGCAATACAACAAAGATTATTGCAAGGATTATTGTCAATACAATGACTGGACTAGATGTGCCTACTTGTGGTGCAGTGAAGCTAACTCTCTGAACAAGATTCCCATTGGAATCAAAGACGTCTACTATGTAAGGCTGACCTGTAACAGCTCCAGAAACTTGTGTAGTTACTGTCTTGCTTGCGCCAGCTGGAACAGCGACAACTGTATCGCTTACGCTGACTGAAGCAGAACCTGTTGATTCAGGAACAAGCCTGTAAACAACAACATTGTTTGTAGGGTTAACGATAAGCACCTGATTTCCTGAAACAATGAAATTTCCTGAAGAAAAGTCATTGCTTATGCTGACCTGTGCTATCTGACTTGAACTTGTGTCCCCGTTGAAAGCATTCAACTGGATTGCATATGTTCCTGTCTGGACGCCGTATGGCAACTGAAGGAATACCCTTCCGCTTACTGTTTCCTGGCCGTTTTCATTACATTTTCTTGTAATGTTGACGTTGTAGTTTGAAACAGAAGTAGCATCTTTGTTGCATGGTAATGCAACAAGGTCTCCAACAAAAACTGTTTGTGTAACACTCAATGCTGGTATGCTTGCAGTTACATAAAGGTCAGTGAGGTCGTTGTATCCGTCATTCTGTATGACAAAGTCAACAGGGAAAAGTTGTCCTGCTTTGACTTGCTGAGGAGTTATTACAGATAAAATATCTGCAACATAAGAACTTCTCTGAACTCTCAAAGGATAGTCAGCTTCTGTGCTGAAGCCGTTTCCGCTTATCCTTATATGAAGATTCACATTATCGCTAAGTGCATCTTTCAAGTCAAATGGAACATTGATGTTAAGACTCTTTGTGTACAAAGATCCTGATTCAACATCAAATACATTTGTCTCAGCATTGACATTTTTACTGTTTCCTTCTAATGTTGCTTGTACTGTAATGCCCTGCACATTAGCCAAACCAGTGAAATCAACTCTTACAGTTACAGTATCTCCAACACTTATTGCTGGATTTGAACTTGCACTGACACCGTTGACTTCGACATTGGTTATTGTTGCCAATGGTGAAGTAGCACTAACACTAGCAAGAAGGAATAAAACGCTCACCGCTAGTAGGAAAGAAACCATTAATTTCTTATCCATATTTTGTATCATTTTTAGTTTATTTTGCGTGCATGGAAACTATGTTTCCGTTAAAATATTGGACTTGGTTTTCGTTTATAAAGTTTATGGTGTTGTTGTAACTTTAAAATTACAATAGCACTTAGTGTGAGTAACATCCAGTTAATTTGTTTTTTCATCTTTAAAATCAGAAGCTCATCAGTTCAAGGCTTGTGTCTGTTGTCGTAAAATTCTTTGCAGCAAGAACCCTCACCCCTGCATCCTCTGCAAATTCTATTGTTGATTTTGTTGCTGTTCCATCAAGAATTATCACACTTGGACTGCTCCTTGTTTTTTTCAGGAAAGATGCCAGGCTTTTTGCCGGAACATTTTTCATTTCTTCAAGAAAATCATTGAGCAGCACCGCCTTTCCCGTGCCTTCATTTTTCCTTGCTATTTCTTTAATTATTATTCTGTTCTTTTCATTCAAAAAAGAAGAGGAAGCAGTAGAATTTCCTGTTTTTGTTTCTGAAATTCTACTACCTAACCTGCTTGAAAAAAAATCTTCTGCAGGAACTTTCTTTCTCAGGCACATAAGTATTTCCTTGCCTGCCAGTTCTTCTACTTCTTTTCCATCAGGAGCAACTGCAATGTACTTTATTCTTGCATTTTCCATAACATTCTGGGCTATGAGCTTTCCGCCACGATCACCGTCAATGAAAAGAGTTATCTCTTTTTCCTGAGACAATGCCTTTACGGCTTCCGGCAGCTTTGTTCCGTTCATAGCAATAACATTACTGACTCCTGCCCTCATAAGATTAAGAACATCTGCTCTTCCTTCTACAACGATAACTTCATCGCCAGAAATGTCTCCGTGAGGAAGCTTTTCCTCGCCGTATTCTTTTACTCCTGCTGTTCTCGCAGAATCTTTTATCTCTTTTGAGATTTCCCTTGAGTCAGTTGTGCCTTTTAGCTCTCCCATGAGCTTTTTTGCTCTTTCAATGATATAGTCCCTTTTGGACCCTCTTACATCTTCAATCCTTTCGACTTCTATCTGGGAATCGCATGGCCCAATTTTCTCAATTGTTTCCACAGCAGCAGCAATAAGTGTAGTTTCTGACTGGTCAAGTGCAGTTGGAATTTTTATTTTTCCTGTTGTAATCTTGTCCTTTCTTTCAAGCTCGACTTCAATTCTTCCGATTTTGCCTTCTTTCTGAAGCTCTCTCATCTCGAGATCAGCTCCCAAAAGGCCTTCTGTCTGCCCGAATATGGCTCCGATTACGTCAGGTTTTTCCAAAGCGCCCTCAACCCTGAAGCTTGCGTGTATCATGTATTTTATCGATACAGGGCTTATTTTTGCCATTTTTTATTTTTACCTCCGTAAAAATTTAATTCATAGAAAAATACTGGACACTTTATTTTTTCCAGTGTACTTGGAATCTTTCAAAACTAAACAATGAAAGTGAATGTGATAGTGATTATCTTATGATAATTACATACTATATTTTTCTACAAAACTAGATGATTTTTCCCCTTTTAAAACTTGTGAATTGGAATTAATTTACTTGTACATCTTTTCCAGATTGGAATATTCCCTTACTCTTCCAAGCTGCTTGTACAATTCAAGAAGTTTTTCCTTTATTATCCTTCTTTCCTGGTCAGAAATCTTCATCTCAAGCAGTTTTTCATAGTATCTTGTTGCCTGGTTTCTTTTTGAATCTGCTTCATTAAGCTGCGCCTGCTGTTCAAAGAACATTTTGACAGAAGATTGTATCATTTCCCTTTCTTTTGAGTTTGCCTCTGACATTGCCTTTTTCATTGCAGCTTCTACCCTGTCAAAGCTGCCTGCTTTTGTGTAAAGCTCTGCTTCCTTTAGGTAATGCTTTATTTTCTCAGAAAATGCAACAGAAAGGTCCGCAGCATTATTGTACATCTTTGCAGCCTCCAGATTCATGTTTGCTTTTTCATAAAGCACAGCAAGTTTCAGGAAGACATATTTCTTTGTGTCCATTGGAATCTGCTCTTTTATGAATCTTCCCAAATGGTCTATCTGGACATAATCCCCTTTTCCGCTCAGAAATTGGTCAATTTCTGACTTGCTCATTTTTGGGTCTAGTTTTAACATATGAAAAATAACAAAAAGGGGTTTTTAAGAATTGTTATTCAGAAATTTTAACGCCCTCTAGGATTATTTTCTTTTGGGCTTATCATAAAGCCTTCTGGAACGCAGTCAGGGTCAGTCAGGTGGCCTGAATCATAGAGAACTTTTTCTATTAATGATGCTCTAAGAGTCATATTAGCTGTTTTTATCTTTCTCAAGACATCTTCGCATTCATCTCTTAGATAAATTCTAAGCAAATGTACTGCCTTATTTTTGGAATGTGCACCCACATGTGCCACCGCATCATCTTCATCACGAGAAACATATTTTAAATAATAAATAGGGTAAATTTCAGGCATATAACCTAAAAAAAAGTACTTGTTTAAAAAACTAATCTTTACCTAAGAAATCAATCCATAGTTCTTTTTCTTTAATTTTTCTTCTTTACTATTTCTGTGCATATTCCTGCAGCAACTGTTGAACCTGCATCCCTTACTGCAAATCTGCTCATGTAAGAATTTTCCTTCTGGGTTTCAAGGCATAGGTTTCCCTGCGGCCTTATTCTTACCTTCGCACTGTCGCCGTTTTTCAGGAAATCAGGATTTTTCTTTATAACTTCTCCAGATCTTGGGTCAATTTGCTCGATAAGTTCAACAAACTGGCATGGAACCTGGGCAGTATGAACATGAAATACAGGCGTGTATCCTTTTGCAAGGACAGTTGGGTGATTTATGACAGTGATTGTAGCTATGAACTCTTCAACAACGCTTGAAGGCCTTGCAGCTTCGCAGATAACATCTCCTCTTGCTATGTCTTTCTTTCCAATTCCCCTTACATTTATCCCGACATTGTCTCCTGCAATAGCTTCAGGAAGAGTTTCATGGTGCATTTCAATTGTTTTTATTTCTCCTTCAATTCCCTTTCCTGTTCTTCCAGGTAGTACAATTACTTTTTGTCCGACTTTCATTGTCCCTGTCTCTATTTTTCCTACAGGAACTGTTCCAATACCTGTAATTTCATAAACATCCTGTACAGGCATTCTCATTGGTAATTCAACAGGCAATTGTGGTTGCGGGAACAAGTCAAACTGTTCCAAAACAGTTGGTCCCTTGTACCATTGCATGTTTGTTGATTTTTTGGCAACATTATCCCCTTTTAATCCAGATGCTGCAACGAAAACAGTTGTTGCGGCGTTTATTCCAACACCCTGAAGTAATTTTCCGACTTCATCCTTTACTTTGTTGAAATTCTCTTCTTTGTACCCGACAGCATCCATTTTGTTTATTATTACAGCAATGTTCTTAACACCCATTGTTCTTAAAAGCCATAAATGCTCTGTTGTCTGAGGCTGGACTCCCTGGGGAGCAGCAATTACAAGGAAAGCGCAGTCTGCCTGACTTGCACCTGTAATCATGTTCTTGACAAAGTCCCTGTGACCTGGTGCATCAATGATTGTGATTTGATATTTCTGTGTCATAATTTTTCTGTAAGCAAGGTCAATTGTAACTCCTCTTTCCCTTTCTTCCTTGATTTTGTCCATGACATAAGCGAATTCAAAACCTATTTTTCCGTGCTTCTCTGCCTCTTGTTTTAACTTTGCCATTTCCTGCTCTGAAACAATCCCGGAATCAAAAAGAAGTCTCCCGACTACTGTTGATTTGCCTGCATCGACGTGTCCGACGAACACGACGTTCATGTTTGGTTTTTCTTTAGCCATTTTCGATTTCTAAAATGGATTTGTGAAATGCTTTTGGCATTTCAACTTAGCCATTGTGTTTGATTATATGTGATAAAAAATTAGGTTTATAAAGTTTTTGTTTAAAAGTAAATTAAGTCCTTAAATTGTGCTACTTATTTTACAGAAATTAAAGCCCTATTAATATGCCAAACTAATCTTTCATAAGAACCATTATCTAATGCTCTTTGACCTGTTAACATACCAGAGAAAAAAACAGGTGTATTATCCACTTTTTGGAATCCTTCCTTATTATCAAGATTAAGTTTCTTTATTCCCCATTCATCTCTAAGTATATCTGAAGCAAGGGCATTTGATACTACTATAATTTTGGGATGCAATTTTTTTATAGTTTCTAAAAATAATCTTAACTGTTTTTTGCCAAAATCATTCATTTTAATAATACCATTTTTCTTTTTGTATTCTATTATCTTTTTTGCTTCATTTTGTGAAGTTTCTCTAAAGAAGAATAAATCTAAATGTTCCCATTCTTGCTTAATTTCTTCAGCTATTTTTCTAAACTTAGAAAAGTAATCTAATTTATCTTTAGCAGCTTTCTCGCCTTTAATTGCTTCTTGAATTATCCAATCCTCTTTTTCTTTGTTGGGATATTTCAAATCCTCTTTAGTTAATTTTATTCCATTTGTTTTAGCGATTCTGTCAAATCTTTTATCACTAAAAGAAGGGTTAATTCCTATAAAAAGAATACAATTTTCTCTGAATTCTGGCAAAAATAAGGGATATGTTTTAATTTTAACATTATCTTTATGTTTTTCCCATATTTTTAATAACTCTTTATTAAATTCTTCATTTTCCATTTTTTATCACTTCTTCAATAATTTTATTATTTCTTTACTGATTCTCCGCAAGCCCTTTCCTCTGCCTGATTTTCCTGATTACATCTGGCTGAAGGTTTTGCGGCATTTTTTCAAAACTTTGATCCAAAAGTGAGCTTGTTCCTCTTCCTTCTGTCGCAGAACGCAAATCACTGCTCCATCCAATCATTTCAGCTACAGGAAGTTTTGCTTCAACTTCTGTATTCCCTTCGTTGTGCTTTATTTCAAGCATTTGCCCTCTTTTTCCTCCGACGAGCTTTGTCACTTCTCCGAGGAATTTTTCAGGTATTTCTATGACATGAATCTGCATAGGCTCAAGCAAATATGAGCCCCCTTTCTTCATTGCTTCTGTTATTGCTTCTCTTACAGCAGGATAAACCTGTGCAGGACCCCTGTGTATTGCATCTTCGTGAAGCTTTATGTCTGTTAATGAGACTTTCATCTTCATGCATGGCTCTCTTGCCATAGGACCCTGGTCCATGACCATTTCAAAAGCGTCGAGAACCATATCAATTACCTCTCCGATGTGCACTTCACCTCTGGTCTCGTCTGTGAAAATATTTCCCTTGTAAACATCCCTTATTGCTCTTATCTGATCGCCATCCCATCCCAGCTTTGAAAGAACCTTTGCAAGCTCGTCGCTTTTTTTCTTCACTCTTCCTTCACGCAACTCGCCTGATTTTATTGCATCGTAAATCTTTTCTTCAAGAGGCTCAACGCTTATGAAAAAGCTGTTGTGCTTGTTTGGAGATCTTCCTTCTACAGAAGGGGATTCTTTTCCTGTTGTTTCCCTGTAAACAACTATTGGTGCAGAAGTTTTTACTTCAAGGCCTTTTTCTGTTTTTATTCTGTTTTCTATAATTTCAAGATGAAGCTCCCCCATTCCGCTCATTAATGATTCTCCTGTCTGCTCATTGATTTCAATCTTTATTGATGGGTCTTCCTTAGCAACTTTTTTCAAAATGTCGACGAGTTTTGGCAGGTCAGCTGTTTTTGTGACTTCAATGGCCTTTGTTATTACAGGCTCAAATATATGCTTCAATTCCTCAAATGGTGTTTCTGGTTCAAGAGTTACTGTTTCGCCTGCTTCTCCCGTTACTCCAGATATTGCAAGAACATTTCCAGGGCCAATATGTTCTATTTGTTCTGGCTTGACTCCATCGTAAATAAAAAGCTGCTGTATCTTCTGCTTTTTCTTTGCAAGATTAAGATAGACTTCCTGCCCTGTCTGCAATGTTCCTGAAAAAAGCCTTCCAGCAGATATTTCTTTCCCACTTCTGGGATCTATGGTGATTCTTGTTATGACAAAGGCAACTTTTCCATTTGGATCGCAGTTGATTAATCCTTTTCCAAAATCAGAGTCAATTTCTCCATGCCAGATTTTTGGGATTCTGTATTTTTGTGCTTCCAAAGGATCAGGCAAATGCTTTACTGCCATATCAAGAAGAACTTCATAAAGAGGGGCATTTTTCCAGGTCCATGCTTTCCTCTCTTCTTCATCCATTTCATATAATTTGAAAATATCCTTGAATGTTATTCCTGCTTTTTCCATGAAGGGAACAGACAATGCCCAGTTTTCACGGGCAGAGCCGAATGCAACGCTCCCGTCCTTTATGTCAACCTGCCATTTTTCCTTGAAATCACTCTCAGCTATTTTTCTTATGAGGTCATTGAACTCGTGGAATATCTCGACAAATCTTTTCTGCATTTGTTCCGGAGTTAATTTCAATTCCTTAATCAGCCTGTCAACTTTGTTTATGAAAAGAACAGGTCTTACTCTTTCCCTCAATGCCTGTTTGATGACTGTTTCTGTTTGCGGCATTATTCCCTCGACAGCGCAGACAAGGACAATTGTCCCGTCGATAGCTCTCATGGCCCTTGTAACATTTCCTGAGAAGTCAACATGTCCCGGTGTGTCAATGAGGTTGATTAAATATTCATTTCCATGGAAGTTGTGAACCATTGAGACATTTGCAGCATCAACTGTCATAAGCCTTTCCTGTTCATCTGAGTGCTGCCATGTTGCCATTCCTGCTTCCAAATCTCCTGCGGATTTTGCAGCCATATGTCCGGAAGCTGCCAAAAGATTGTCTGTCAAAGCTGTTTTTCCATGGTGAATGTGCGCAGAAGTTGCAATATTGCGAATATGCTTTTGCTGGCTGCTAATTCTTTTTATTTTGTCAAATTGTGTTTCTTTGTCTGCCATTTTTTAATAATATAACATCAAGAAAAAAATCATTTTTAAATGTTATTAGTAAGAAAAAATTATCTAGAAGATGTATATATTTTATACAGCTCTTGAAATTCAGGGTTTTCAAAAACTTCTGTTAATGTACTAACTGGCATGCTCATTAAAAAATCGTAAAGTCTTTTCCCTGCAATTTTTCTATCAAAAGCAGGACTTTGTTTGCATATTACTTCTAATTCTTCATAATTATGATTTTCATTTCTTAAGGGGAAATCAATTTCTATTCTTCTCATTTAAGCTTATTACAATTAAAGTTTATAAAAATTATCGTGCTGAGTCTGCCTGCTTTTCTGATTCATTCTTTTTTTTGAACGCAAAACTGTCTCCGTTTTCCTCTGAGGCAAGTATTATTTCCTCTGCCAATGCCTGGGCAATGTCCTTTTTCTTCCCAAATGCCTTGTCCGAAGCTCCCTGAACAATGTGTTTTATTGCCAGATTAACTCTTCTAAGAGGGGAAACATCAACTGCTTGGGGATATCTTGCTCCCCCATATTCAATGACAGTTACTTCATCCCTTGGAGCTGATTTTTCAACAGCTTTCAAGAAAACTGAGACAGGATTTTTTCCTGTTTTTTTTGCAACCTGCTCAAATGCATTCAAAACTATTCTTGCATTTCTTGAATATTTTCCTGTTCCGAGTCCAAGGATTATTTTGTGCTTTTTTCCCCTGTGGCCCGCAACACCAAGATGATTTATCAGCCTTTCAACAATATTTACCTTTGTCTGCCCGAATTTCTGAAAATTTCTTCCATTGCTTTTCAAAATTAATTTTGGCTTTAGATTTATAACATTTTTCAATCCAGGGTCTTCTACAGTAATTCCTTCTGTGTCATATAAGTCAAAAATTTTGAAAGTTTGTGTTTGTTCTACCATTTTAAGGATTAACCCCTGCATCTATTTGTGTTGGTTCTACTATTGGAACAATTATTCCATAATGATGAATGCCTTCTCCGCTGTAATCCTCAACAATCTTCCCCCGCTCATTAACAACTGTCGCAAACAATCCTTCTGCAACTAATTTATTTACAATGCTATTTCTTTTGGATTCATGCACCCTTTTTATATACAAAACAGGATTGTACTTAAGGCCAAAGGTTTTTTGAGCTAAAGCCCCCTCTTCAATGTTAAGTTCTTTTACAATTGTCCCTTCTAGCTGACCATCCAATAAATGGGATAATTCTCCAATATCTGTTGTTGTATAAATTATGAAACTCATTTTTATCTTCTACCTTTCTCTATCTTTCCAAGCCAAAGCAAATGTAACGGCTGGTCATTTACTTGTATTACCTGAAATCTGACGCCAGGTATATCTCCTTTTGTTCTTCCCTGCTTTCCCCCGATTCTTTCTATAAGAACTTCATCATGCTCATCAATAAATCTCTGAGCCAGATTTCCCGGAATGAATGCTGTTACAATTTTTGAATTTTTCTTAAGCTGAACCTTGCAGCATTTTCTCATTGCAGAATTTGGCTGCTTTGCCTCTTTCTGGACTTTCTGCAAAACAATTCCCTTTGCCTGGCTTGCGCCTTCCAAAGGATCTGCTTTTTCATAAAGACCTAAAGTTCTCACTTTGAAGTTTCTGTCTTTCCACCTGAATTTCTTTCTGTTTTTCTTCAGCTTCGCTGCATTTTTTAATCCCATGATAATTAGATGCTAAAAGTGATTTAAAAATGTTATTGATTACATTCTTGTCGATAAAATACTAAGTCTAAAACCAAATTATTATCTTTTTTCATTAAAATATTAGTCATTTCATGATTACGCAATCCTAAAATCTTTCTCGAAAAAATCATGAACTATTTTTTGCATTTCAAGCAGCCTTCTCTTGTTTCTTCCAATAAGGGCTGCCTTGTTTTTTCCTCCGCCCGCAATTATTTCTGTATCAGTCACTTCAAAATTCTTAAGAGTTAACGGGCTGATTATTGTTTTTATGAAATCCCCCGAATCTGAAAGTCCTCTAGGCGCCGCAATCACCCTTATTCTCTTTCCGAGAATTTCACTCATTTTTCTTATATTTCTTCCGCCTTGTCCGACCGCTTTTGAAACAAGGGGTTTTGGCACGCAAAAAATTAAATTTTCGTTATATGTAAAGCAGAATCTTGTTCTCACTCCAGTCATTTGCTCAAAAAGGTTCAGGTAACGCATCTCCTGCATGTCTATTGTCTGCATTTTATTGTATTATTTTTTTATCCTCTTTGTTATTAATATGAACTTTAAAATTATTGGTATTATAAATTTATCTTTACTTTGCGATCTCATCTACAACTTCTTTTTTTGCAAACTTCTTCTTTGATTCTTCCTTTACAAGAGGTCCTACTACCTTTACAAGAAGTCCTGGCAGCCCTGTTCCAACAGGAATTGGCTGATTAAGAATTACATTTTCAATTACGCTTGTGAGCTGATCCTTGTTTCCCTTTATTGTTGCATTTACAAACTGCTTTACAGGTGTCTCGAAGGTTGCCCTTGCAAGTATTGATGATTTTTGCGCGATTATTCCAATTCTCGTCACACCCTTTACCTCGCCCATGTTTGTCATTGCATCTGAGACAAGCTTTAGATGCCTCTTATCTATGTCAAGACCCTGCGTGTTCAAAACTTCCTGGATTTCATTTATTATTAACTGCCTTGCAGCTTCAATCCCAAGGACATCTGCAACTTCATGAAGGTCATTTGAAAATGTTCTCTGGGTATTTACTTCTTTCAGCTCAAGTATTTTCTTCAGGTTTGTCCCCAAAGTCATAACAATGTAATCTTCCCCTCTTTTAACGATGAGAATCTGCTTTACTCCTTTTATATCTGAAATAATTGTTTTTTTAAGTTTTTCCTTAAGCTTGTAAAGCTCCTTGAAGCTTATCTCGCCAGGTGCTTTAATTGATATTGAATCTGTTTTATCATGGCATGAAAATCCAAGCTCCTTAAGCTTCTCGGCTATTTTTTTCACAGAAGTATGGCTTTGGTGCAGCCCCTCCTTGTCGATATTGACTTCAATTCTTTTGTCTGTAAAATCAATGTTTATCTCAGATGCAAAATCGCTGACAGTGACTTCCTTTATTTTTTCTGCGAATATTCTTGCATCTTTCTCATTGTTAAATTCTTTTTTCAGGTAGATTTCCATTTTTGGGCTTGATGGCTTTTTTCTTGCGTCGAATATTTCAATAAGCCTTGGAAGCCCCTGCGTAACCTGCATTTCAGAGACACCTGCAAAGTGGAAAGTTCTTAATACCATTTGTGTTGATGGTTCACCGAAGCTTTGAGCGGCGATTATTCCTATTGCTTCGCCAGGCTCAAGTTTTCCACCCGTATGAAGCTTTGAAACATCTATTCCATCGTCGCCATAAACAAACTGGATTATGTTGTTGTTGCTGTCGCGGACAGTGCTGTCGTATTCCATCCTTAAATCCTGAAGCGCATTTGCAAGCCTCCTGTACAAATAACCAGACTTTGGAGTTCTGAGAGCAGTGTCCATAAGGGAGGACCTACCTGTTATTGCCTGGAAGAAAAATTCCTCTGGTTTAAGACCTTTCATGAATGCGCTTCTTATGAAACCCTTTGCTTTTGGATTTAAGTCCCCTTTCTTGAAAAATGAAAGTGTTCTGTCATTGTAACCAAGGTCTATTCTTCTTCCTTCCAGATCCTGCTGGCCTACGCAGCAAGCCATTTGCGTTATATTAAGCATATTTCCCCCACCACCAGATTTTATCATGTGTGTAACCGGACTGTCTGCAGGGAACTCTTCTTTGACAATTTCACCGATTCTTGTTCTTACTTCATTAAGCACCTTGAGAATCTTTATTTCCCTTGATTCCTCAGATGTTTTTCCTTGTATAATCTCAAGCGTTCCTTTGTTGTATTCATCGATTATCTCATTAGTTTTTTCCTCTGCTTTTTTGACGATTTCTTCAGACATCTCAAATATCTTCTGGTCAACATCAAAATCATCCACAGAGAAGCTTATTCCTCTTCCAGTCAGGTAATTTTTTCCAATATTGAATGCCTTTCTTATTGAATCAAATGCAACATTTCTCCCGAATTTCTTGTCTATCTCCCTTATCAAAATGCCGTCTTCATCTCCGAAAAGGGTCTTGTCAGGAACACCCTTTATTATTTCCCCATCTTTTATTTTCACAGTTTCTCCTGAGAAATCAATTTTAGGAAGCACTTTTGAAAATAATTCTATTCCGCTGATTGTCTTCTTTGAAACTTCCCCGTCAATTCCTGAATTGTAAAGAAGCTGGTTTGCATCTTCCCTTGAAAATTCTTCAAGCCCCATCAAGTAATCTCCTGTTATTGCATCCCCAAGGCATCCAATCCAGTTTGTATTATTTTTCGGAGAGATAAGATTTTTCTTTACTTCAAGAAGGATTTTTGCCTCAGCACGCGCTTCTTCTGTCTGTGGACTGTGAATATTCATTTCATCACCGTCGAAATCAGCATTGTAAGGAGTTTTCGCTGCAGGATGAAGCCTGAATGTCCTTCCAGGAAGAACTTTTACATAATGGGCCATAAGGCTTCCCTTGTGAAGGCTGGGGTGCCTGTTGAAAAGAACAATATCCCCATTTTCAAGATGCCTTTCAACCTGATATCCGGGAACAAGCTCATTGATTATTTCTTCTTTTAATTCAGGTGTTATTTTTTTACGTTTTCCGTCAGGCCTTATTACATAATTTGCGCCAGGATAATTTTCTCCGCTTTCTACCTTCTTTTTCAGCCTTTCTATGTTCAAGTCTGTGACTGTTTCTGCCACAGTTACGATTTTTGCAATTTCAAAAGGAATGCCAACTTCATTTATCTGCATTGAAGGATCAGGCGATATAACTGTTCTTCCTGAATAATTGACCCTTTTGCCTGCAAGATTTTTTCTTATTCTTCCCTCTTTGCCTTTTATTCTTTCTGTGATAGTTTTCAGTGGCTGGCCGCTTCTGTGCCTTGCAGGAGGTATTCTTGTAACTGTGTTGTCAAAGAATGTTGTTACATGGAACTGCAATAAATCCCATAAATCCTCGATAATGACTTCAGGAGCGCCTGCATTGAGATTTTCCCAGAGTCTTTGGTTGGCTCTTATTATGTCTGAAAGCTTGTGCGTCAGATCATCCTCGCTTCTTTCACCTGTTTCAAGTATGATTGATGGTCTCACAGTTACTGGAGGAACAAGAAGGATTGTCAGCACAGCCCATTCTGGCCTGAAATTATGCGGATTCATTCCTATTTTTTTAAGTTCATCATCAGGAATGTTGACAAGAGTTTCTCTTATCTCTGTTGGAAATATTCTTGTTTTCCCCCTGTAAAATGTTGTTGGCTTGTCAAGCTTTATTTTTTCCTGAACAGTATTGCAGTATGGGCATTTCTTGGCATCTTTTGCTTTTTTTATTCTCTGGCTTGGTATGTATTTTGCAAGGTCTTTTTCAGAAAGCATTAATTTTCCGCATTGCTTGCAGAAGCATCTTAATCCAAGTTCAATCATTGGAACATATTTTAAATGTATTACAGATCTTGCAAGGTCAATGCTGCCCGGATGCCCAAGGCATTCCTTCAAACGGCCTCCGCATGTTCTGCATCTCACTCCAGGATCAATTGCTCCAAGCCTTAAATCCATCAGACCACCGTCAACAGGATAACCATCTATGTCATAAAGTTCTGGCGTGACTATTTTTGCGACAGAGAGCTTTTTTATCTTTTCAGGGCTAAGCAATGAAAAGCTTATTGATTTTATTTTTTTTCTGATTGTTTTTGACATTTTTTATTTATTCATATTTATTTTTCAGGTCAAAGTTTGTATGAATATGAAGACCCTGAAGCTCTTCAATCAAAAGTTTGAATGCATATGATACTTCAACAGGCTCAACTTCTTCTGAATTGCATATGGGGCAGACTGTCTTGTCCCTTATGTTATCCTCTATTGCAAGCGCTCCGCATTTTGTGCAGACATGAAGAACAACTTTGTCAGAATCATACCTCTCTTTCAATAGCAAAGAGGCTCCATGCGCAACCATTGCCTGCTGTTCCATTTCTCCAAGCCTCAATGCACCGCCACGGGACCTTCCCTCAACAGGCTGTCTTGTAAGCAATGCGATTTTACCGGAAGCTCTTCCATGAAGCTTATTTCCTACCATATATTTAAGTTTCAAGTAATAAAGATTACCGACGAATATTTTTGTCTGCATTTTTTTGCCGGTTATTCCAGAATACATTGTTTCTTTTCCATCATAACTGAATCCAAGCTCTTTGAGGGCTTCTTCAAGCTCTTTCTTGTCTGTTCCAGAGAAAGCTGTTCCGTCCATTACTTCCCCCTTCAGGCATCCTACTTTTCCCGCAAGCAATTCAAGAAGATAACCAACTGTCATTCTGCTTGGAAGACCGTGAGGATTGAACATGACATCTGGCCTTATTCCTTTTGAAGTGAAAGGAACATCTTCTTCATCAACAATCAAGCCAATAACTCCTTTTTGTCCGTGTGATGTTGCGAATTTGTCCCCAAGCTCGGGAATTCTCTGATCCCTTGTTTTAACCTGCACTATCTTGTTTCCGTCGTCATCCTCTGTTATGAAAACACCCTCAACAATTCCTTTTTCTTCCTGCTTCATTGAGACGCTTGATTCTTTCTTTGTCCTTACAGAAATTTCCCTTGCTTCTGAAAGGAATTTTGGCGGGGAAACTTTTCCAATCATTACCTCTCCCTCGTCAACTTCTGCTTCAGGAGAGACAATTCCGTCTGATTCAAGATGCCTGTAGCTTTCTTCTGTCTTGTATCCTGAAGAATCTTTTTCAGGAATGACTATTTCATCCTTTAATCCGCCTGCATAATTCATTTCAACAGCGCTGTAAGGCCTGAAATAAAAACTTCTTCCTACCCCTCTGTCAAGGCTTCCTTTGTTGAAAACAAGCGCATCTTCCATATTGTATCCTTCATGTGTCATGACAGCTACGACAAGATTTTGTCCTGCAGGATACGCCTGCAATGTATCATAGACAAAGCTCCTTACAATTGGTTTTTGCGGATACTGTAAGATGGAAACATCTGTGTCAAGTCTTGTCAAATAATTTGCAGCATACAATCCAAGAGCCTGCTTTTGTGTCTTACTTCCCCTGTTCAACCTGGAACTTTGGTCATGATTTGAATATGGAACAAGGCTTGTGATAACACCAAACAAGTCTGTTGGGTCAATTTCAAGATGGGTATGTTCGGTAGTTATGTCCTCTTCATACAGGGCAACAAGTGCTTCCTCTTCTTCTGCAGCGTCGATATACTCAATAATACCTTCCCTGATAAGGTCTTTCCAGCCTATTTCTCCGCTTTCAATTCTTACCATGTGCTCATTTTTTAATCTTGAAGCGCCATTGTCAATTATTATTAAAGGCCTTAGAACCCTTCCTGGTTCTGTGTAAATATTTATTGTCTGGAAATTTTCATCATATCTTATGTTCATTTCAATAGGAAGTTCCCCCTTTCTTCTTTTTTCTCTTATTGCTCTTGTGAATTCTTTTGGACTTTTTGCCATGCCTATAAAAATACCATTAAGTGAAACTTCTGTTCCGTCTGTTCCTTCTATCTCAAGTCCGCTGACTGAAAGATCCTTCAGGAATTTTTCCTCGCTAAGGTCTGTTCTTGTTGAGACTCTGCTAAGAATTGCAAGGTTTTTCCTGAGGCCTATTTCTGTTCCTTCAGGAGTTTCAATAGGGCAAAATCTTCCATAATGTGTCGGGTGCAATGTTCTTGCAGCGAAATTTTCCTGGTCGCTTGCAAGCATGGAAGAAACACGCTGCAACTGAGAAATTGTAGCAAGATAATTTGTCTTGTCCATGTTTTGCGTTATTCCACTTCTTTCTCCTGTCCAGCTTCCTGTTGCAATGGCTGATTCCACCCTATGGGAGAATAATGTTGATTTTGCGATTATTTTTATTGAAAAGAATTTCTTTCTCTTAGCTGATTTTTGCAGGGAGTATTGTATATCCCTTATCAAAATCCCAAGATTAACCCTGAACAAAGTTGCCAAAAGGTCTCCTGAAAGCCTGACTCTTTTGTTTGCATAATGATCCTTGTCTGTTCTTAATTTTGGATTTTCCTTTGCAATAAGGAACTGTTTTATCAGCTTGCAGAGCGTGACAGCTTTTTTTATTCTGTCTTCTTTCTTTTGTCCAATGTGGGGAAAAAGATAGGAGTCTATTCTTTGTTTTACCCGGTCAAGAATCTCTTTCTTTGTTCCCTGAAGGCTCGTTTTCTCGGAAATGTAAAGCATGGCATCTTCTTTTGTTGCTATATTGGCAAATTCATACAGGTTAACTATCATAGCGTCTGTTTCCTTTCCTATGTATTTTGCAATGTCTGACTCTTTTATCAATCCAAGAGCCTTGAGTATTATTACAGCAGGAACATCCTTGAATTTACTGAATGAAACATCAATTATTCCTTCCTTGTTTTCAGAAATAAGGACAGGTATCCTGTAAGTTCCTTTTGATGAGAATAATTTTAAGGTCAAATCACCCTTGGAATTATCTTCTATAAATGGCTGGTTTTCTGCAAGGTCCTCTGCCATGATCATTACACGCTCATTTCCCTTTATGACAAAATATCCCCCTGGGTCCAAAGGGTCATGATATGTTTCTATAAGCTGTTCTTTTGACATTCCATACGTATTGCAGAATTTGCTTCTTACCATTATTGGGATTTTTCCGATTTCGACTGTTTCTGAATCAACCTGGTCATCCTTCTTTACAGTCAGCTCTAGGTTTACTGGAGCGGCATATGTCAAATCCCTTAGTTTAGCCTCCTGTGGGGTTATAAGCGAGGAACTGCCGTCAGCTTCGATGACTTTTGGCTTTCCAATTTCTATTTTTCCAAGAGTTATCTCAAAATCCTCGTTATTTATTGTTTCTGCAATTTCATTAACTATTTCCTGCATCCTTTTTTCAACAAAATTATTAAATGAAATAATATTACTCTCTACCAAAGAGTGCTCTTCAAGATATTTTTTTACAATGAGGTGTTTTCCAGGTTTCATTTGGCATTTCTCCCATGATGAATGAATGAAAATTTCTGATTTGCTTTCATTTTTGCTTTTTTGTGAAAATTTTACTTAAACAACAACCCTGTAATATAGATTTGTTTTTTCGCTGTCATGCTCTCTCCTTTCTATTTTTATGACATCCCCCACAGCACATTCTTCAGGCAGTGCAGGGTCGCTTGAAATTATTTTTGGCAGTTGAGCTTTAGAAATATTGAGTTTTGCAAGTAATTCCTGGGCCTCTTTCTCTTTTAGCTTGGTATGTTTTGGTTGTAGAATATGCATATTTTGGGAAGTTTTAGACAGTTACCGACGGTGAATTTAATTTTTCTGGCAGGGGGTTTTAGACACTTTCCAGAAGAGTTTTGATAACTCATCAATAATAAAAGATATCAAAATTTGGTTTAAAAATGTTTCTATTCGTCTATATTGTTAATTCTACGGGACTTCTGAAGACCCCATAAATGACTAAGGGAAAACTTTAAATATAAGCGTCCATATTGAATATGTATGGCGTCAGGACAAGAACAGGATAAAAAAGAGCAGGCAAATGGATTGCCAGTAATAGTAAGAAGGAAACTACAAAATTCTGGTGGTTCGACAGTTGTAACTGTGCCTATTGAATGGTTGAAACAATATGCATTAAAAGAAGGAGATAATGTTTTGGTTATTGCTAATGGGTCACTAAAAATTATCCCTGATGACAAAGAAATAATCAAGAGATTGCACGAAGCAATAGGAGAAGTAAAAACAGAATGATAACCAAAAATTCATATTCGACGAGGTCACACGAAGACCTAACGGGCGAGAAACGTCAAGCCCTTGTAAGTCTGATGAATAAAAACAGTCTGCCATAGCACGTAGAATAACCTTAGGTTCAAGACGCTTTGGTGGTAGGGGCGGATTGGACTGAAACCTTGT